>JBFWJB010000091.1:0-9740 GCA_050253435.1 Rhodospirillaceae bacterium | reverse complement strand
GTGCGGGGAGAAAAAATTTTTTTGGGGACGGGGGACCGAGCCCCGGGCGGGTCCAGGGCGGAGCCCTGGCCTGGTTTTTCCCTTCCCCCTACGTTCCGACGGACATCAGGGGGGAGGTGAAGTCGCAGCGTTTAGCGGCGAAGGCGGCGATATCGGCGCAGAGGGTAGAGGCGTGTTCGGCGCGGTAGAGCGCGGCGTAGGGGATATCCGGCAGGGGCGGGTCGGTTTCGACGATTTGCAGCAGGTTGCGGCGCAGAAGCGGGCGGAGGGTATGGACCGGCAGGTAGGTGATGCCGAGGCCGGAGAGGGTGAGGCCGAGCTGGGCGACGAGGTTGTTGCTGCTGAGGCTGTGGACGGTGGGCATGCCGTTCTGGCGGAACCAGCGCCCGTAGACCACGCCGGTTCCCGAAAGGTTGCCCTGGGTGAGCACGGTGAAGGCGGAGAGGCCCGCGAGCGGCATTCGCCGCGGCGGGCGCGGGCCGAGGGTGGCCGCAGCGAGGGCGGGGGTGCACATCCAGGCGTTTTCCACGCTGGTGAGCGGCGTGACGACGCAGCGCGCGTCGTGGAAGACGTCGGGGGTGACGATCAGGTCGATGCTGTCCTCGGCGAGGCGTTCGAACAGCACGGAGCTGAGTTCCACCTCCGGCTCGACGATCAGGCGGGGGTAGTGGGCGCGGATTTCGTCGATCAGGGCGGGCAGCCAGGTGAGCGCGGTGAGTTCGGTGACGCCGAGGCGGAAGCGCCGGGCGAGCACTTCCTTGGCGCTGACCCGTTCGACCACGCGGTCGCGGCGTTCCAGCAGGTCGCGGGCGAGGAGAAGGAGTTCCTCGCCTTTTTCGGTGAGGCGGGCGGTGCGGCGGCTGCGGTCGAAGATGGCGATGCCGAAGCCGGTTTCCAGTTCCTGGATGCGTTTGGAGACGGCGGATTGGGTGGTGTTGAGTTTGTTGGCCGCGGCGGCGAAGCTGCCGAGTTCGGCGATCCAGAACAGGGCTTCCATCTGCTTGAAGGTGATCATCCGGATCTCCCGCCGTGGTTTAGTATCGCAAATAGCGATGAAATCAGATAACTAAATATCGCTAATTTTCAGCATTGATTCGTTCTACCTTTTTCGGGACATGCGGTCCAGGGGCTTTCCCGCCGGACCGCCCGTTGCGAAGGAGGACCCTCTGTGATTCGGCTCGGCCATCGCCTGAACCCCTGCGCGCCTGTGGCGGATTCCGCCGTTCTCGGTGCGTTGCGCGGCATCGTCACGCCGCACTTGAGCGACAACCTCAACCGCAGCGTCGGCATCGTCGGCCTCACCCGTTTCAACAAGACGGGCAAGCTCGCGGGCGCGGCGCTGACGGTGAAGACCCGCCCCGGCGACAACCTCTACGTCTACAAGGCGCTGACCATGCTGCGCCCCGGCGACGTGCTGGTGATCGACGCGGGCGGCGACCTCAACAACGCGATCATCGGCGACCTGATGACCAGCTACGCGGTGATGCGCGGCTGCGTGGGCGTGGTGGTGGACGGCGCGGTGCGCGACGTCGAAAGCTTCGCCGATATCCCTTGCTATGCGCGCGGCGTCACCCACCGCGGCCCCTACAAGAACGGCCCGGGCGAGATCAACGTGCCGGTGGCGATCGGCGGGCAGGTGGTGAACCCCGGCGACATCCTGGTCGGCGACGAGGACGGCCTGGTGTGCTTCCCCGCCGCCGACGCGGTGGAGCTGATCGCCCTGGCGCGCCGCCACGCCGCCGCCGAGGAGGCGGTGAAAGCGGAAATCGCCACCGGCGCGGTGGCGCAATCGTGGATCGACAAGGTTCTGGAGGCCGCGGGCCTCGACGGCGCGGTGGCTTAAGGCCCGCGCATCATCGCCCGGCCTGCGGCGCGCCGCAGGCCGGAAGAAGACGGACGGAGTGCGGCTGGCTTTGCGTGGCGCGACGAAAAAATTACGGAGAAGGCGCGCCTGAGAGAGTTTCTCGATACTGGATCACCAAGTTAAGACACCACCGGATTGCCGCGTTCGCACATTCCCTCCGACGGATCTGATCGCTTTTGCATTTAGGGAGGACCCGACATGGTGATTTCTCTGGATCTGCTGCAGACCGTAGGGCTTGCGGTGATCGTGTTTTATTTCGGCAGATGGGTGAAGCAGCAGGTCCGCTTCTTCCAGACGTATTTCATTCCCGCGCCGGTGATCGGCGGCCTGATCTTCAGCGTGCTGGTTCTGGTGGCGATGAAGGGTTTCGGCGTCAACGTGAAGATGGACGCGACGCTGCAGAACTTCTTCATGAACCTGTTCTTCACCTGCATCGGCTTCACCGTCAGCCTCAAGGTGATTAAGCAAAGCGGCAAGCAGGGCGCGATCCTCAGCGTCGTCGCCGTGGCGCTGCTGGTAATCCAGAACGGCGTCGGCGTCGCCCTGTGCGACGTGTTCGGCATCAACAAGCTTCTCGGCATCGCCATGGGCTCGATCTCGATGTCGGGCGGGGTCGGCTCGGGGGCAGCCTTCGGTCCGACGCTGGAGAAGCTGGGGGCCGACGGCGCCACCACCATCGGCGTCGCCGCCGCCACCTTCGGCCTGCTGATGGGCAGCCTGATCGGCGGCCCGGTGGCGAAGCGGCTGATCGACAAGCACGGCCTCACTTCGGATTACGAGCACGACGACGAATCGCTGAAGGAAAAGAAGGCGTCGGCGCCGTTCGTCGAACTGACCCTGCTCAACGCGGTGCTCATCGTGCTGCTGGCCGCGGCGGGCGGTACGCTGATCTCCGCACTCCTCAAGATGACGCACCTCACCTTCCCCTATTACGTGGGCTGCCTGTTCGGCGGCGCGGTGGTGCGCAACATCGCGGATGCGCGCGGCGTGGATCTGCACATGCCGGAAATCAACGCGGTGGGCAACATCACCCTCAACCTTTTCCTCTCCATCACCCTGATGCGCCTCAACCTCGCCAAGCTCGCCAGCCTCGCGGGTCCGATGCTGGTGATCCTGCTGGTGCAGGCGGCGGTGATGATGGTCTACGCCTACTTCGTCACCTTCCGCTCCATGGGCAAAAGCTACGATGCGGCGGTGATGGCGGCGGGCCACTGCGGCGTCGGCCTCGGGCAGACCCCCAACGCCATCGCCAACATGGCCTCGGTGATCGAGAGGAACGGCCCCGCGCCGAACGCCTGGTTCGTTTTGCCGGTGATCACCGTGGTGTTCATCAACCTGCTCAACCCGGTGATCATCACCCTGTTCATCAACCTGTTCAGCGGCGGCTGAGCCGGAGGAAAACGAACTTCCGCGATGAGAACGCCCGTTGGGCGTTCTCATGGCGTCCGATCCTCTCGCGCACTCCACATCTTTTTCCCCGTACGCCCCGCCGATATCGGCCGGGTCACGCCAGGGCGGCGGCGTGATGGGCGATGTGTTCGCCGATGAACGTGGCGATGAAGTAATAGCTGTGATCGTATCCCGGGCGCCGCCTCAGGGTCAGCGGATGACCGGCGGTTCGGCAGGCGGCCTCCAGGAGTTCCGGTTTCAACTGGGTTTCCAGAAACGGATCCGCCTCGCCCTGGTCGATCAGCAGCGGCAGGCGTTCCGAGGCGCCTGCGATCAGTTCGCTTGCATCCCACGCCTTCCAGGATCGCTCGTCCTTCCCCAGATAGGCCGCGAACGCCTTCTGCCCCCAGGGTACGCGCGATGGCGTCCCGATCGGCGCGAAGGCGGAAACGCTGCGGTAGCGCCCCGGGTTCTTCAAGGCGATCGTCAGCGCCCCGTGCCCGCCCATGGAATGGCCGCAGATCGAACGGGCGCCGGTGACGGGAAAATTGCGCTCGATCAGATCCGGCAGTTCCCTGGCCACATAGTCGTACATGCGGTAATGCCTTGCCCAGGGCACCTGCGTGGCGTCGAGATAGAAACCGGCGCCCTGGCCCAGGTCGTAGGCTTCGTCGTCGGCGACGTCACCGCCCCGCGGGCTGGTGTCGGGCGCGACCAGAACGAGCCCCTTTTCCGCGGCATAGCGTTGCGCGCCCGCCTTGGTGACGAAGTTCTGTTCGGTGCAGGTCAGTCCCGACAGCCAGTAAAGAACCGGCCGTTCCTCCTTTTCCGCCTGGGGGGGCAGGTAGACGGCGAATTTCATCGTGCAGCCCAGGACGTCGGGCCGGTGTTGGTAGACGTCCTGCCAGCCGCCGAAACAGGCGTAATGCTCGATGCGCTCCACGGCACTCCTCCTTGGACCGATTTAAGGGGATCTTCGGTTTCAGAAATGGATCACCGTGCGGATGGACTTGCCCTCGTGCATCAGGTCGAAAGCCTCGTTGATCCGTTCCAGGGGCAGGTTGTGGGTGATGAAGGGGTCGATATCGATCTCCCCCTTCATCGCCTGCTCCACCATGCCGGGCAACTGGGTGCGCCCCTTGACGCCGCCGAAGGCGCTGCCGCGCCAAACCCGGCCGGTGACCAGTTGGAACGGCCGGGTGCGGATTTCCTGGCCGGCCCCGGCGACGCCGATGATCGTGCTTTCTCCCCAGCCCTTGTGGCAGCATTCGAGGGCGGCGCGCATCACCTCGACGTTGCCGATGCACTCGAAGCTGTAATCGACGCCGCCGCCGGTCATCTCGACGATGACCTCCTGGATCGGTTTGTCGTACTCCTTGGGGTTGACGCAATCCGTCGCCCCCATCGACTCGGCGAGAGGGAATTTGCCGGGGTTGGTGTCGATGGCGACGATGCGCCCGGCCTTGGCCATCGCCGCACCCTGGACGGCCGCCAGGCCGATGGCCCCCAGGCCGAACACGGCGACCGTCGAACCCGCCTCCACCTTGGCGGTGTTGTGCACGGCGCCGATCCCGGTGGTGATGCCGCACCCCAGCAGGCACATCTTCTCCAAGGGCGCGGCCGGGTTGATCTTGGCCAGGGAAATCTCGGCCACGACGGTGTATTCGCTGAAGGTGCTGGTGCCCATGTAGTGGTAGACGGGCTCGCCCCGGTACGAAAACCGGGTGCTGCCGTCGGGCATCAATCCCTTGCCTTGGGTGGCCCGGATGGCCTGGCAAAGATTGGTCTTTCCCGAACGGCAATATTCGCACTCGCCGCATTCGGCCGTGTAGAGCGGGATGACGTGGTCGCCGGGGGCGACGCTGGTCACGCCTTCCCCGACGGCGACCACGACGCCGCCGCCTTCATGGCCGAGCACCGCCGGGAAGACGCCTTCGGGATCGTCGCCGGACAGGGTGAAGGCGTCTGTATGGCAGACGCCGGTGTGCAGGATGCGGACCAGAACTTCCTTGGCCTTGGGTGGGGCAACGTCGATTTCGACGATTTCCAGGGGTTTGCCCGGCGCGAAGGCGACGGCTGCGCGTGATTTCATGCGGTTACTCCTTACCAGAGGGGGCGGGGCGTCCGGCGGAATCGGAACGGCATCACTTCAGATACGAACGGACGAGGGCGACGATGTCGTCGACATTGAGATTCGCGTCCTGCCCGCTTTCCGGCGAAAGCGGCAGTTCCCGGCGCAGATGCATTTCCAGAACCTCGGCCATGAGACCGTTTACGGCGCCGCGAACCGCAGCGATCTGCTGCAGCGCCGCCCGGCAGGTCACCCCTTCCCCGATGCTGCGTTCCAGGGCCTCGATCTGCCCCTTGATGCGGTGAAGACGAAGAATGGTCTGCTGTTTTTCCCCGGGGGTATCGGGCATCGCCGTACGTCTCCAAATTCTATACTGGGGTATAGTATATGTCGCGGAACCGGCAAATCAAGACCCGCTCGCCGATCCGGCAGCATTGCCGCGGTATGGGGGCGTGGGGGAGCCGAGTCCCCCCACGATGTTTTGTCGAAAGGTTGCGCCCCGTTAAGAGAACAGCGCGCGGACCGCGGCGGCATCGTCGCAGGCGAGCGCTTTTTCCAGCCGCGTGCCCGCTTCGGCGGCCGAGATGCCGCGGACCGCCGCCTTGATCGCCGCCACCTGGTTGGGGCGCGCGCTCAGGGTGCGCACGCCCGCGCCGATCAGCGCCGCCGCCGCCAGCGGGTCCGAGGCGGCGTCGCCGCACACCGCGACGTGCCGGTCCCCCGCCTTGTCGCAGATCATCCGCACGGTGCGCAGCACCGCCGGGGCGAGAGCGTCCTGCATCGCGGCGAGCCCGGCATTGCCGCGTTCCGCCGCCAGCACGTACTGGGTCAGGTCGTTGGTGCCGATGCTGAAGAAGTCCGCGTGCGGGAGGAAGCGTTCCAGCATCATCGCCGCCGCCGGAACCTCCACCATCATGCCGATTTCGACCGGCCAGCGGTGCGGCGTGCCCGCCGCCGCGAGGGCTTCGTGCGCCGCATCGAGGCAGGCGCGCGCGCGGATCATTTCCTCCGGCTCGGCGACCATGGGGACCATCACCCAGAGGTCCGCATCCTTGCCGGCGCGGAGGATCGCCCGCAGGTTGGAGGCGAAAAAGTCGGGGTTGCGCAGCGACAGGCGCACCCCGCGCACCCCGAGGAAGGGGTTGGCCTCTTTCGCCTGATGCAGGAAGGACAGCGGCTTGTCGGCGCCGACGTCGAGGGTGCGCACCACCACCGGGCCTGGCCCGGCGGCGGCGAAGACCTCGGCGAGCGCTTCCGCCTGGCGGTCTTCGCTTGGGGTTTCGGAGAACGGCAGGTAGACGAACTCGCTGCGCAGCAGGCCGATGCCCTCCGCGCCGCCGTTGCGCGCCGCGGCGGCGTCGGCGGCGCTGCCCGCGTTGGCCAGCACCGCGATGCGCACGCCGTCCTGCGTCACCGCCGGTTCGTCCTTGGCCGCGGCAAAGGCGGCGCGGTTGGCGAGGAAGGCGCGCCGCCGCTCCGCGAAGTCGGCGGCGGCAGCGGGCGGCGGGTCGGTGCGGACCTCGCCGGTGGCGCCGTCGAGCGCCACGGTCGTGCCGTCGAGGGCGGCGAAGTCCAGGCCCGCCGCGCCGACCACCATGGGGATGCCGAGGGTGCGCGCGATGATCGCGGCGTGGGCGGTGGGGCTGCCCGCGCGGGCGAGGATGCCGAGCACGCGCTGCGGGTCGCAGGCCGAGGCCTCGCTCGGCAGCAGTTCGTCGACGAGGAGCACGGCGGGGGGCTCGGGCGCGATGCGCGCGGCGGGTCCGCCGCCCGCGAGCGCCCGGCCGGCGCGCAGCGCGATATCGCGCAGGTCGGCGGCGCGCGCCTGCAGGTAGGGGTCCTCCATCGCGGCGTAGGCGTCGGCGAGTTTCGCAGTTTCCTCGCGCCAGGCGGCGCGGGCCGCGCCGCCGCCGCCGATGCGGGCATGCACCGCGGCGAGCAGTTCCGGGTCGCTGAGGATCAGCGCCTGCGCCGCGAAGATGCCGGTGGTGTCGGCGGCGGCTTGCGCCTGGAGGTCCTCTCCGACCTGCCGCAGGGCGGCGTCGAGGCGGCGGCGTTCCTCCTCCGGCGTTCCGGCGGGGGCGTCCGGGGCTTCCGGTAGCAGGGCGTCGAGGCGCATCGCCGGGCCGACGGCGATGCCGTCGGACGCGGGCACGCCGCCTGTGCCGTGCGGTTGCGGCATTGCAGCGGGCGGCGGCGGGGCAGCGTCTGTCTGCGGCTCCCCGAAACGGGCCTCGGCCAGTTCGCGCAGGCCGCGCAGCGCCGCCTCGGCGTCCGCGCCGCGGATGTCGAAGCGCACGCGGTCGCCCTTGCGCGCCTGCAGCAGGGCGACGCCGGTGAGGCTGCGCGCCGGGGCGGGACCGCGCCCGCCGGTGAGATTGGTCAGACGCACCTCGGCGGAAAAGCGGCTTGCCGCCTGCACCAGATTGGCCGCCGGGCGGGCGTGCAGGCCGTGCGGGTTGAGAATTTCGATCTCGAAGGAGAGGCTTGCGCCGTCCGCGGAGGACGGTTCCGCGGACGGCGCCGCGGCGGGCGCTTCGCCCAGATGCGATTGCTTGGGCGCAAGCGCCGCCGTCGCCTCGTTCATCACGGCGTCCAGGCTGCCGCCGGTCTTCGCCTGCACCGATGCGGCGACCGCAGCCTCGACGATGGGGGCGGGGCACAGACGGATGTTTTCGACGCCGGGCACCTCCTCCATTTCCAGGAGTTCCAGCGCGGTCTGGGCGCTCAGCACCGCCGAGCCGAGGTCCATCAGCACCACCGCGCCGTCCCCCGCGCAGAAGGGTCTCAGCACCTCGGCGACGTGCACCGCGTCGGTGCCGATTTCGGCGAAATCCTCGCCGACGCCCGCGGCGACGGCGATGGGGAAGTCCGGCCCCGTCATCTGCAACACCAGGTCGCGGATGCCGAGCGCCAGCGCCTTGCTGTGGGAGACGAGGACGATGCCGATCATGCGCGCCTACGACCGGCAGACGGTGGCGAGGGTTTCGAGCAGCAGCGCCATGGAATTCGCCCCCGGGTCCTCGTGCCCGATGCTGCGTTCTCCGAGGTAGCTGGCGCGGCCCTTGCGGGCGAGCAGCGGCGCGGTCTCCGCCGCCGCCTTGCGGGCGGTGACGGCCGCGGCTTCGGCTGCCGCGGCGAGGCCGCCGTCCGCCGTCCGCATCGCCTCGACCGCGGGGGTGAGCGCGTCGACCATGGTTTTGTCGCCGGTCTCCGCCTTGCCGCGGCGCACGATGTCCGCGAGGCCGCCGCCGAGCGCCTCGGCGAGCGCCGCCGCATCCCATTCGGCGGCGCCTGCGCCGCGCTTGCCGAGGTCGAGGAAGAACCCGCCGTAGAGCGGCCCGGAGGCGCCGCCGACGGTGGACAGCAGGGTCATGCCGACGGTCTTGAACACCGCGCCGAGATCGGCGGGGTCTGCGCCGTTCAGCTTCTTCACCACCGCGTCGAAGCCCCGGCGCATGTTGGCGCCATGGTCGCCGTCGCCGATGGCGGCGTCGAGATCGCCCAGACGGGCCTCTTCCTTGACCAGCGCTTCGGCTGCGGCGGAGATCCAGGTCTGCGCTGCGGCCACCGAAAATGTGTTCATCGTATCGCCCCGTCCTGTCTGCGGAATGCATTGAAAAAGTAAAGAATTCGGCGGCGGCCCCATGCGCCGGAGCGGCGCATGGGGCCCCGTTCGGATCAGGCGCCCCAGCGCAACGCCGGGGTGTTTACCGGAGCGTCCCAAAGGCCGACGATCTCGTCGTCGGCGCGCAGCGCGGTAATCGAGGTTCCCGCCATCTCCAAACTGGTAATATAGCTACCGACCAGGCAACGCGAAATTTTCAGGCCGTGTTTTTCTGCAATTTCCGCGGCCTTGCGGTAGACGATGTAGAGTTCGATCAACGGCGTGCCGCCCATGCCGTTGACGAAAAGGATGATCTGTTCACCGGATTTGAAGGGCAGATCCTCCAGCACCGGTTCCATCAGCATGCCGGTGATCTCGTCGGCCGGGGCGATCGGCAGGCGCTTGCGGCCCGGTTCGCCGTGGATGCCGATGCCGACTTCCATCTCGTTGTCGGCAAGGTCGAAGGAGGGCTTGCCGAGGTGCGGCACGGTGCAGGCGGTGAGCGCCATGCCCATGCTGCGGCCGCTGGCGCGGATGCGGTCGCCGAGGCCCTTGAGCTGCGCGAGCGGCATGCCTTTTTCCGCCGCCGCGCCGAGGATCTTCTCCATCAGCACGGTGAGGCCGACGCCGCGCCGTCCGGCGGTGTAGAGGCTGTCCTGCACCGCGACGTCGTCGTCGGTCATCACGCTTTCCACCGCGATCTTCTCTTCCCGCAGCATCTCGGCCGCGAGGTCGAAGTTCATCACGTCGCCGGTGTAGTTCTTGACGATCTGCAGCACGCCCGCGCCGCTGTGCACCGCCTTGCCCGC
>JBFWJB010000090.1:0-9810 GCA_050253435.1 Rhodospirillaceae bacterium | reverse complement strand
GCGCCATGGCGGTGGCGGGGTTCGCTGCGGCCAACGTGATGCTTTTGACCGTCGCGGTATGGTCGGGGTCCGACATGGGCCCGGCGACGCGGGATTTTCTGCACTGGATTTCCGCCCTCATCGCGCTTCCCGCTATCGCCTATGCGGTGCGGCCGTTCCTCGGCGGCGCGTGGGGGGCGCTACGCCATGGGCGGATGAACATGGACGTGCCGATCGTCCTCGCCGTGGTTCTGGCGGCGGGGATGTCGCTGTGGGAGACCGCGACATCGGGGGTGCACGCCTATTTCGATTCCGCCTGTGCGCTGCTGTTCTTCCTGCTGATCGGGCGGTATCTCGACGCGTTGGCGCGCGGCCGGGCGCGCGCGGGGGCGGAGAACCTGCTGACGCTCTCCGCCGTCGCGGTGACGGTGGAGCGGGAGGACGGCAGCCTCGTCACCCTTCCGCCGGAGCGGGTGGCGGCGGGGGAGATCGCGCGGGTTGCGCCGGGGGACCGCATCGGCATCGACGGCGTGGTGGAGAGCGGGCGTTCGGATGTGGACACCCAGGCGATCAGCGGCGAGACCACGCCGGTGGCGGTGGCGGAGGGCAGCGCGGTGCACGCGGGCACCCTCAACCTCAGCGGGCCGTTGCGCATCCGCGTCACCGCGGCGGGCGAGGCGACGCTGCTGGCGGAAATCGTGCGCCTGATGGAGGCGGCGGAGCAGGGCCGCGCCAAGGCGGTGGCTTTGGCGGACCGCGCGGCGCGGCTCTATGCGCCGGTGGTGCATACCCTGGCGCTGATCGCCTTTGTCTGGTGGTTCTGGGCGATGGGTGCGGGCTGGCAGGACTCCCTGCTCATCGCGATCAGCGTGCTCATCGTCACCTGCCCGTGCGCTTTGGCGCTGGCGGTTCCGGCGGTGCAGGTGATCGCCTCGGGGCGGCTGTTCGCGGGCGGCATTCTGGTGAAGTCCGGCACCGCGCTCGAGCGCCTGGAGAAAGTGGACACCGTGGTGTTCGACAAGACCGGCACGCTGACCACCGGCACGCCGCAGCTCGCGCCGGGGGAGTGGACGCAGGCCGACCTCGCCGCCGCGGCGGCGCTGGCGGCGGGCAGCCGCCACCCGCTGGCCCGTGCGCTCGCCGCCGCCGCGGGGGTGGCGCGGCCATGCGCGGACGCGCGCGAGGTTCCGGGCGAGGGTATGGCCGCGGGCGCGGCGCGGCTGGGGCGTTACGCCTTCGCCGGGGGCGTGGGGGAGCCGCCCGCCGCGGCGGGGCCGGAGCTGTGGTGGCGCGCGGGTGAAGCCGCCGCGCCGGTGCGCTTCGCCTTCACCCAGACGCTGCGTCCGGATGCGGCGGATGCGGTGGCGGCGCTGCGGGAAATGGGGATTGCGGTGTCGGTGCTTTCCGGCGACCGCGAGGCGGCGGTGGAGGATGCGGCGCGCCAGGCGGGGATTTCCGATTGGCGGGCCGCGTGCCGTCCGGCGGACAAGGTGGCGCGGCTCGCCGCGCTGCGGGCGGAAGGGCGGCACGTGGCGATGGTCGGCGACGGCCTGAACGATGCGCCCGCGCTCGCCGCGGCGGAGGTTTCGCTCTCCCCCGCCACCGCCGCCGATCTGGCGCAGACCGCGGCGGACGTGGTGTTCCAGGGCGAGCGCCTCGCCCCGGTGGCGGAGACCATCGGCGTGGCGCGCCGCGCCGGGCGTCTGGTGCGGCTCAACTTCGCCTTCGCCATCGGCTACAACCTCGTCACCGTGCCGTTGGCGATGGCGGGACTGGTGACGCCGTTGATCGCAGCGGCGGCGATGTCCACATCTTCTCTTGTGGTGATGGTCAACGCGATGCGTCTGGCGAAGGGGCGGAACCGATGACGAGCCTGCTGCTGCTGATACCGTTGGCGCTGTTTCTCGGCGGGTGCGGTCTCGCGGCGTTTCTGTGGGCGCTCAGGAGCGGGCAGTTCGACGATCTGGAGGGCGCGGCCTACCGTATCCTCTTCGACGACGATGACCCGCCGCAAGCCTGAGAAATTGGCGGTTTCCCTTTCATTGCTAGGCAAAAAGCGATAAGAAGGCGGCTTCCCCGCGAAGAGGGAAGTGCGGCCGCCCGGGCGGATTTGGGCAAAAGCGGGCGGCGGCGGCCACAGGAGGGCGAACCTGATGAGCGTTGCAATCGCGGCAAGGCCGGTGACGACGCGGGATATCCGCGCCCGCAAGGGGGCGGAGCCGGTGGTGTGTCTCACCGCATACACTGCGCCGATGGCGCGGCTTCTCGACCCGCACGTGGACGTGCTGCTGGTCGGCGATTCCCTGGGCATGGTGGTTTACGGTCTGCCGACGACGATCGGCGTGACCCTGGAGATGATGATCGCGCACGGCCAGGCGGTGATGCGCGGCGCGGAGCGTGCCTGCGTCGTCGTCGACCTGCCGTTCGCCAGCTATCAGGAAAGCCCGGAGCAGGCCTTCCGCAACGCGGCGCGGGTGATGATGGAAACCGGCTGCGCGGCGGTGAAGCTGGAAGGCGGCGAGGAAATGGCCGCGACCATCCGCTTCCTGGTGGAGCGCGGCATCCCGGTGATGGCGCACGTCGGCCTGACGCCGCAGTCGGTGCACGCCTTCGGCGGCTTCCGCGCGCGCGGCAAAAGCGAGGGCGAGGCGGGCAAGATTCTCGCCGACGCCCACGCGGCGGCGGATGCCGGGGCGTTCTCGGTGGTGCTGGAAGGCACGCAGGAGCCGCTGGCGCGGCGCATCGCCGAGGAACTGGAGGTGCCGGTGATCGGCATCGGCGCGTCGCCCGCCTGCGACGGCCAGGTGCTGGTGATCGACGACGTCCTGGGGATGTTCACCGACTTCCAGCCGAAGTTCGTGAAGCGCTTCGCCGAGCTTGCGCCGCTGGTTTCCGATGCGGCGGCGCGCTATGCGGCGGAAGTGAAGGCGCGCACCTTCCCTGGCCCGGAGCACTGCTTCGGCGCCAAGCCGCGATAACGCGATTCGAGGAGATCGCCGATGAACGGAAACCTCGCACCGACCCCGGCGGTCCGCCGCGTCGCCGAGTTGCGGGCGCGCGTCGCCGACTGGCGCGCCAAGGGGCAGAGCATCGGTCTGGTGCCGACCATGGGAGCGCTGCACGAGGGGCATCTGTCGCTGGTGCGCGCGGCGCAGAAGGTGGTGAACAAGGTGGTGGTGTCGATCTTCGTCAACCCCACGCAGTTCGGCCCGAGCGAGGACCTCGCCGCCTACCCACGCCGCGAGGAGGAAGACCGCGCGAAGCTCGCCTCGGTGGGCGCGGCGCTCGCCTTCGTGCCGACTCCGGAGGAGATGTATCCCCGCGGCTTTTCCACCACGATCTCGGTGTCCGGGGTTTCCGAGGGCTTGTGCGGCGCGTCGCGCCCCGGCCACTTCGCCGGCGTGGCGACGGTGGTGAGCAAGCTGCTGCTGCAGGTGGCGCCCGATGTCGCCGCCTTCGGCGAGAAGGACTATCAGCAACTGCAGGTGATCCGCCGCCTGGTGCGCGACCTCGACATTCCGGTGACGATCATCGGCGTGCCGACGATGCGCGAGGAAGACGGTCTGGCGATGTCGTCGCGCAATGCCTATCTGTCGGCGGAGGAACGCGCCGCGGCCCCGGCGCTCTACCGCGCCCTCACCGATGCCGCCGCCGCCATCGCGGACGGCATGGCGGTGGCGGACGCGCTGGCGGCGGGGCGGGCGGCGATTCTTTCGGCCGGGTTCGCCTCCATCGACTATCTGGAGCTGCGCGCGGCGGACGGCCTCGCGCCCATGGAAACCACCGGGCGTCCGGGCCGGCTGCTGGTTGCGGCGCGTCTGGGGCGGACGCGGCTGATCGACAACGTCGCGGTGGCGGCGTGAGGCACCATTTGCGCGCGGAGGGTCAAGCGTGAGTACCGAAGGCGAGATGTACGAAGAGATCAACACCCTGGTCGGCAGCCTGGCGAAGGCCTACGACATCGAGGGGACGGAGGCGGCGCGCGCGGTGGAGAACGGCTCGATGACCATCGAGCTCGGCATCGACGCGGCGGGCGACAAGTACGTCAAGGCGACCTTCCGCGGCAAGGTGGCGGTGGTCTACCCCGGCGGCGCCAAGGCGGAAATGGACGCCAAGGCCAAGAAGCATTCCTGACGGTTTTTCCGAAAGTGCGTGCAGCGGCGTGATATGGCTTGCGTTTTCGCGGCGCATCCGTTGAATCGGAGGGGCGTGGCGGCGAGGGCGATAAGGTGAAGGACACGACGCGGCAGTATCGGGACGGCGAGGTGATCTTCCGCGAGGGGGATGCCAGCCTCGCGGTGTTCGTCGTGCGCAAGGGCCGGGTGCGCCTGGTCAAGTCCGGCGCGAACGGCGGCGTGGTGCTGGCCACCCTCGGCAAAGACGAAATGTTCGGCGAGATGGGCATTCTCGACGGCGTCGGGCGCACCGCCACGGCGGTGGCCGAGGGCGCGGTGTCCGCCGTCGTGGTGCCGCGCCGCGATTTTCTCGACCGCTTGCAGAAAGAACCGGACCTCGCCTACCGGGTGATGCTGAAACTGGTGGAGCGCCTGCGCGCCGCCGACGAGCGTCTCGCCCGCGCTGCACCGCCCGACGCCCTGCCGCAGGCGGTGACCGCGGAGCCGGAGCCCGCTCCCGCGCCCGCCGACGCGGTGGAAGACGCCCGCCGCGACGCCCCGGCGAAGGCGGGGCTGCTCACCCGGCTGTTCGGGCGGAACAAGGGCGAGGCGGCGGAAGCGCCGCCGCCGCAGGGGCCGCTCAAGGTCTTGATCGCGCGCTTCTCCGATGCGCCGCCGGAGGCCGCAGCCCTGCTCGAAACCCTGTCTGCCACCCTGCACCTCATCCCCGGCGCGCTGGTGCGCCGCATCGACGATGCGGTGGCCTGGCCCGAGGGCGTCACCGATCCCGAGGCGGCGCGCCTCGCCGCGGCGCAGTCGGCGGCGGCGCTGCTGGCGTCGCGCGGCGGCGACGTGCTGGTGTGGGGCCGCCACGAGACCATCGGCCATCTTCTGGAGGTGCGCGTCGCCGGGGCCGCCGCGCCGCACGAGCTGCGCCTCGGGCGGGTGCCGCCGGTGGCCGGGGTGTTCGTGCCGATGGAGGCGATGGTGGAGCCGCTGCCCGCGCTGATCCGGGCGATGACGGTGGCCGCGGCGCTGGCCGAGGGCGGCCGCCGCGACGCGGAGATTCTCGCCTGCCTCGCCGACGACGTGCTGGCCGCCGCCGAGGGGCTGAAGCGCGCGGTCGCGGGCCTCGCCGCGGCGGAACAGGCGTCGGCGATGGTCGCTTGGGGGTGCGCCGCGGCGCTCGCCGCGGGCGGTCCGGAGGTGCCGGAAGACCTGTGGGCGCTCGCCGCCAAGACCTTCGACGAGGCGGCGCGCCGCCTGCCGCGCACCGCGCGCCACGACTGGGCCGACGTGTTCATCGGCCGCGCCCTCCTCGACTGCGCCCATGCCGAGCGCGGCGGCGAAGCGCCGGAACCGCCCGCCACGCCGTGGGACGGCCCCGCCGACGGCCTGCGCCTGGCGCTGGAAGGGGTGCGGCGGGAGGAGCGGCCCTGGGATTGGGCGCTCCTCAACGAACGCCTCGGCCTCGTCACCTACCGTCAGGCGCTGGCCTCCGGCGACGAGGCGCACTTCAAGGCGGCGCTGGCGCACTATCAGGCGGCGATCCAGGTCTACACCCGCACCGAGTTTCCGCAGAAATGGGCGGACATCGTCTCCGCCCTCGCCCAGGCGCTGCAGGTCTACGGCAACCAGCTCGCCAGCGTTCCGGCGCTGGAGCGCGCCGTGGAACTGTCGCGCGCCGCGCTCGAGGTGCGCACCGAGGAGTCCGCGCCGCTTTTGTGGGCGGCGACGCAGAACACGCTGGGCTCCGCGCTCTTCCTGCTGGCGAAGCGCCGCGACGATGCGGAGGCCTTCCAGGCGGCGGCGGACGCCTTCCGCGCCGCGCTCGGGGCGTACCAGGTCAACGGCCAGGCGCGCCCCGCGGCGATCGTGGAAAAGAACCTGGCGCGCGCCGAACAGGCCTGCCGCGGCCGCGCGCGCCGCGACGAAAAGCGCGCGCAGCCGGAGTGGGCCGACGGCGCGCCGCGGGAGGACGTGCCGTGAGCAAGCTGCCGCCGGAACTGCAAAAACTGTGGAACGAGGCGGCGGCGGCGCTTTCCGCCGGGCGCAACGCCGAGGCGGCGGCGGCGCTGCAGCGCCTGCTGCGCGCCGCGCCGGGCTATGCCCAGGCGTGGAACAATCTGGGCGTGGCGCTGCGCCGCCTGCAGCGCTGGGATGCGGCGGAGGCCGCCTTTTCCCGCGGCATCGCGCTGCCCGGCGGCGATTCCGAATCGGCGTGGTCGAACCTCGGCAACGCGCTGCGCGACGGCGGACGCTTCGCCCAGGCGGAGGCCGCCTTCCGGCAGGCCCGCGCCAAGGGCGACAGCCCCGGCACCCGCTACAACTATTCCCTGCTGCTGCGCGACATGAACCGGGTGGAAGAGGCGGCGGAGATGCTCGGCCCGATCGTCGCGGCGGATCCGGGCAACGCGCAGTACCGCTGGGATTATTCCCTGATGCGCCTGCAGCTCGGCGACTGGGAGCAGGGCTTCGCCGATTACGAGGCGCGCTGGAGCCTGCCCGGCGTTCCCGCCCTGCCTTCGGACAAACCGCGCTGGGGCGGCGAGGCGCTGGCCGGGCGCACCCTCTTGATCCTCGGCGAGCAGGGCATGGGCGACGTCATCCAGTTCGCCCGCTTCATTCCGCTGATCGAGCCGGACGGCGGGCGCATCCTCCTGCGCCTGCGCAAGCCGTTGATGCGCCTGTTCGCCCAGGCCCCGGCGCTCGCCGGAGTGGCGCTTTTCTGCGAGGACGACGCGCCGCCGGACCACGACATCGCGATTCCGGTGGGCAGCCTGCCGCTGGCGCTCGGCGCGCGGCCGCAGACCCTGCCGCCGCCGCTTTCCTTCGCGGTGCCGGACGAGATGGTGAAGGCCGCGGCCGCGGCGTTTCCGCCGCGCGGCGGTCGCAAGCGGGTGGGCCTGGTGTGGGCGGGTAGCCCCGGGCACCGCAACGACCGCAACCGCTCCACCGAGCCCAAGACCTTCCTGCCGCTGTTCGCCCATCCGGGGGTGGATCTCTACGCCCTGCAGGTGGGGGAACGCGCCGCCGATCTGGGGAAAAGCGGCCTCGGCGCGCTGCTCACCGACCTTTCGGGGCGGCTGACCGATTTTCTCGACACCGCGGCCTTCCTGCGCCATCTCGACCTTCTGGTGGCGGTGGATACCGGCACGGTGCACCTCGCGGGCAGCCTGGGGCTGCCCACCGTCGTCGCGACGCCCTCGGCGGTGGACTGGCGCTGGGGCGCGGAGGGAACCGCCACTCCCTGGTACGCCTCGCTGCGCCTCGCGCGGCAGCCGCGCCAGGGCGACTGGGCGGGGGCGATGGCGCGGGTGATGGCGATGATCGCGCCGCGCCCGCAGCCGCAACAGCCGCCGCAGCCGCAACCGAAACCGAAAGCGAAGCCGGAGAAGAAAGACTAGTCATGTCGCTTGCCGATCACGTCAGCGCCGCCCTGGAGCGGGAGATCGTTCTCGGGGACCTTGCGCCGGGCCTGCACCTCGACGAGGGCAGCCTGGCTATGCGCTTCGGCACCTCGCGCACGCCGGTGCGCGAGGCGCTCAACCGCCTTGCGGTGTGCGGCCTGGTGGAGCTCCGGCCGCGGCGCGGCGCAGTGGTCGCCGGGGTGTCGGAAGAGGTGATGGCGCAGCGCTTCGAGGCGCTGGCGGGGCTCGAAGGCCTGTGCGCCTATTATGCGGCGTTGCGGATGACCGCGGAGGAGCGCCTCGCCCTGCACGATGCGCACCGGCGCTGCCGCGCGCCCGCCTCCGCCGGGGACTATCTGCGCTACGACGCGGCGGACATGATCTTTCACCGCCTGATTCTGGAAGGCTGCCGCAACGACATCCTGATCGAGCAGACGCTTGTCGTGCGCCGCCTGCTCAAGCCCTGGCGGCGGCTGCAGTTCTATTCGGCGGGGCGGGTCGAGGCGTCCTACGGCGAGCACGAGGCGATCGTCGCGGCGATCCGCGACGGCGATAGCCCCCAGGCCGAGCGCCTGACCCGCGCCCATGTGGCCCACCAGGGCCAGGCCGCCGACCGCATGGTCGCAGCTCAGTCGATGCCGTAGATCGACGGCGGCACCACCTGCCGCGGCGCGGGCGCATCCACCTTGCCCGGCGGCACGTCGCCCCAGTAGCGCGGGTTGGCGCTATAGAGCACGCCGCCCTTGCCGGTTTCCGCCACCGCAAAGGGACCGGTGCCCACCGGGTGTTCCGCGATGCGCTGCGGCGTGCCCGCCGCCTCCATGGCGTCGGCGTACTCGGCGGAGCGGATCGAGGCGAAATCCATGCTGAGGTTGGCGAGAAACTTGGGATACGCCACCGAAAGCTGGAAGGTGATGCGGTCGGTGTCGTCCTTGGAGACCATTTCCAGAAGCTCGCCCATCCCCGCCTTGGCGTAGTCGGTGTCGGTGCGGCCCTGGTTCTCCCGCATCAGCGCGGCGAAGGTGTGGACCACGTCGCGCGCGTCGAAATAGCGCTTCGGAGCGAACCCCGGCGCGGACTGGAAGGCGACGCCCTTGCGCAAGGTGAAGGTGTAGGTGGTGCCTTCGTCCGAGACCTCCCAGCGGGTGGCGAGGCCGGGTACGATGCGGCCGCTGCGGCGGTCGTATTCCACCAGGCGGTCGAACACGTGGCGGACGGAGATGCCGCGCGG
This sequence comes from Rhodospirillaceae bacterium, assembly GCA_050253435.1. Classification (GTDB taxonomy): domain Bacteria; phylum Pseudomonadota; class Alphaproteobacteria; order Rhodospirillales; family Rhodospirillaceae; genus Oleispirillum. The sequence continues at coordinate 1,075 of JBFWJB010000090.1, read as the reverse complement.
GTCGGGCGCGGAGGCGAAGACGGCGGGCGCGGGCAGGTTCGCCGCGGCGGTGCAGCCGGGCGCGGTGTCGGCGGGCGCGGGCTTGCCCGGCTCCACCAGCACGCCGGGGTCGGGCGAAAAGCGCGACGCGACGACGGCGAGAATGCCCACGGCGACCAGCACGATGGCGCCGCGTCCGTAGCCCTTGAGGCGGTCCGGGTCGCGGAAATCGAAGCTCATGGCGCATCCTCCGTCTGCGGCCCGGCGAGGCGGGCGAGAAGCGCGGCGCGGTCGCGCGGCAGGGGCGCGCCCGGCGCGTAGCCGGGCAGGCGGCGCGCCACCTCGGCGATCAGGGGCGGCGTGAGGCCGAGCGGCTTGAGCAGATCCGCATCCAGCAGAATCTCCTCCGCCGTGCCCTGGCGCACCACCTTGCCCTCCTGGAACAGCGCCACGTCGTCGGCCCACGCCCAGGCGAAGTCGATGTCGTGGGTGGAGAACACCAGGGTGGTGCCCGCAGCGTGCAGGTCGGCCAGCGCATAAAGCAGGTGGCGCTCGCCCGAGGGGTCGAGCCCGGCGGTGGGCTCGTCGAGGACGATGACGCTCGGGCGCATCGCGACGATGCCGGCGATGGCGACGCGCTTCTTCTGGCCGAAGCTCAGCATGTGGGTGGGCCGCTCGACGACGTGGGAAAGCCGCATCGCGGCGATCGCCTCGGAAACCCGGGTGCGCGCCTCCTCCTCGGACAGGCCGAGGTTGAGGGGGCCGAAGGAGATGTCCTGGCGCACGCTGGCGGAGAACAGCTGGTCGTCCGCTTCCTGCAGCACCAGGCCGACGGCGGCGCGCCAGGCGCGCAGGGCGGGCCGGGTGTAGCCCGCGGCGGCGCCGTTGAGCCGCACCTCGCCCGCCTTGGGGCGCAGCGTGCCGTTCAGGTGCAAAAGCAGGGTGGTCTTGCCCGCGCCGTTGGGGCCGAGGATGGCGAGCCTGCGGCCGCGCGCGACGGTCAGGTCGAGGCCGGAGAGCGCGGGAATGCCGCCGGGATAATCGTAGGAAAGGCCGCGCGCTTCGAGGATCGGCTCAGACATGGATCAGGCGCTCC
>JBFWJB010000089.1:0-9837 GCA_050253435.1 Rhodospirillaceae bacterium | reverse complement strand
GTCACCGATCCGGTGACCGGCGAGCGGATGTGGAACAACCAGCCGGGCGATTACGATGGCTACAACGAGCGCTTTGGTGGCCTGCCGGCCTTCCGTAAGGCGATGGAGGAGTGGAAAGCCTCCGGCACCCTGATGACGCTCTACACCGACCCGATCCGCTGCGACGACAACACCAAGCTGGGCCAGGCGCGCGGCTGGGAGTGGGGCGTCGTGCAGCCGGATGGCGAGCACGTGAAGAGCTACGACGTCTGGAATATGTGCCACGACGTCGCCGAGTACCGCAAGTGGGTAGCGCGGACGATGGAGCGGGTGCTGCGCGAGACCGGCGCCGACGGGATCCGTCTCGACGAGTACGGCCACCAGGGCTGGGCCTGCTTCAGCCCGCACCACCGGCACACCTTCGCTGAGCCAGGCTGCACCGAGTGGCAGCGCAGCATCGCTGAGGCCACCAAGCTCGTTCGCCAGGCGATGGACCGCGTGGACCCCACCACCGTGCTCACCACCGAGCACCCGGGCTACGACTACCTGCTTCCTTTCCTGGACGGCTGCATCACCTACGACCTGACGGTGCAGCGAACGCCGCTGCGCCCGCTGGAGTGCAACCTGCAGCGCTTCTACTTCCCGGAGTGCAAAGCTTACGAGCTCGACCACATGGGCGCCGACCCAACCTGCCGCAAGCGCCTCTGGAACGGGGTTGCCTTCTTCGGCGCCACGCCACCCCGCGTCATCTACGCCATCTTCCAGGAGAACAACGACGTGCTGGCCGGGCGCGCCTGCGAGCCGCTGGTGCCCACCCTCGCCAAATATGTCTACGCCAATCGCTTCGGGGCAGGGGAGAAGACCCTCTGGACGCTCTACAACGCCACCGGCCACACCGTCGATGGCCCCGTCCTGGCCGTCTCGCTGCGCGCCGATCAGCACCTTTTCGACCTCTACCGCTGCGAGCCAATTGCTGCCACCGCCGGCCGGGTGTCGGTGGCCCGCTACCTGCCCCGCGACGACGTGACGTGCCTCGCCCGCCTGCCGCGCCTGCTGCAGGCTACCCGCCGCGGCGACCGCGTGCAGGTGAAGCTGACGAAGCCACTCCCTGGCTGCCGGGTGGCCCTCTGCACGGTCGAATCGGAGGAGCTGGCCGCCCTGCCGGCCGACAAGACCTCGTTGACGTTCGATCTGGCCGCCGTGGCCGAGAAGCAGCCCCGCTGCATCAAGCTGCTGCAGGGCACCCACCTCCGCGACGTGGTGGCCCTGCCGTGAGAAGACGCTGCCTGGGTTCGGCCCTCCGAGTTCGGGGAGGGGTGGGGGACCAGATCCCGGGTGAGGGATTGACATGCGAATGCTGTTGCTGAGTGCCTGTGTCACTTTCGCCGGAGCGGCCGCCGCGGTGGCCGCCGACGCGCCGCTGGTCACCGTGCCGCGCGTGGCCCAGGCACCAACCATCGACGGGCAGGTCTCTGCTGCCGAGTGGGAGGGGGCCGCCGTCACCGGCGCCTTCCGCGACGTGATGGCCGGCTATCCCGCCGCCGCGCCGGTGCGAGCCTCCCTCTGTTATGACGCCCAGGCGCTTTATGCGCTCTTCATCTGCGAGGGGGAAGATCCGGAGAAGCTCCTCGGTGGCGCCGCCGCGCGCGATTCGGCCATCTGGGACGACTCTGAGGCGGAGCTGTTCCTGGCCGCCGAGGCCTGGCCGGCGGAACGCTACGCCCACTTCATGGTGAACCACGCCGGCGCCTTCGCCGAGGAGCTGTGCGTTTCGGCGGTCCGCGACCTCGCCTGGAACGGCGAATGGCAGTGCGCCGCCGGCCGGTTGGACGGCGCGTGGTGCGCCGAGATGGCGATCCCCTGGCGCACCCTCGACCTTTCGGCGCCAGAGCCTGGCACCCGCCTGCGCGCCAACCTGGCCCGCAACGCCGCCGCCGTCCAGGAGCTCTCCGCCTGGGCGCCGGTGCGCGGCGGCTTCCACGACCCGGAGCGCTTCGGCACCCTCGTGCTAAGCGACCGCGCCGCGGTGGCGGTGGCGGCACTGCCCGGCCGCGCCACTGGGCCGGCGGCCATCCACGCCCGCCTCATCGGCACGCCGCAGGCAACCCTCCGGGCGGAGCTGCGCCGCGGCACCCGGGGCCAGACACAGACCTTGCCTCTGCAGGCGGACCAGCCGGGCGTGCTGAACCTGGAGCTGGCCGGCGGCACCTCGGAGCTACTGGTCTCCGTACAGGAGCCCCAGGGCCGCCTCCTCTGGCACCAGTCGGTGCGTCTCGATCTTCCCGATCTGGCCGCCCAGGTGGGCCGCGTGCGGCGCGCGCTCGGCCGGCTGCAAGGCAGTGCCCTGGCGCCCGATCTCGCCGCTCTCCGCTCGCGCCTCGCCGCGCTAGAGACACAGGCGCGGGCCCCCCTCGACACCGCCGGTCTGGTCCGGGTGGGGGAGGAGATCACCGCGGTGGAGGCCAGCATCCGCGACCTGCGTCGTCTGAGTGGCTCGGCCCGCCCCGGCGCGGCACTGCCCGCGTACTACGTGGCCCACCCCGACACCACCGAGAAGATCCAGCCGAACGCCGCCGACCCCGGCCCGCAAGCCAAGACGCTGCGGATCGCCATGGCCCGCGGCGAATACGAGCCGGTGCAGATCGTCGTCTGCGCCGTGCGCCGGGAGCTGCGGGGCGTGCGCGTCACCGCGGGCGAGCTACGCGGCCCCGACGGCGCGCGCATCCCCGGCGAGCGCGTGGTGGTGAACCCGGTCGGCTTCGTGCGCTGCGCCAAGCCCGGCCCCGGCGCGTCGCTGGCCGGCCTGATCCCCGACGTGCTGCTGCCGGACCGGGCGCTGGAGGTGCCGGCCGGGCAGCGCCAGCCGTTCTTTATCACCGTGCAGACCACCGCGCAGGATGTGCCGGGCGAGTATCACGGCCACGTGCGCGTCACCGCCGAGGGAGAGCCGGCCACCACTCTGCCGCTGGTGGTGCGCGTCTACCCGCTGACGCTGCCGGTGAAGTCGCACCTGCGCACCGCGTTCGTGCTTTGGGGCTCCTACCGCTTGAAGAGGGCGCAGAAGTAGGTGGGGCTCAGGTCGGTCTCCCGGGCCAACTCCTCCAGGGTGAGCCGGCGGTGGTAGTGCCGCCGAATGTAGTCGCCCGCGCGCCGGGCCAGGTGCGCCGACCACCCCTGTGGCTCGAGCGGGGGGTGCTGCAAATCGGTCACCAGCCTGCGCAGCGCCGCCTGCAGCTCCGCCGCGCCGCCTGCCAGCGACACTGCCCGCGCCGCCCGCAGCAGCGCCGCGTCGACCGTCGCCGCCGCCACGCCCTCCGCGCGCGCGCCCTCGGCGACCGCCACGACCAGGCGCAGCGCGTGCGCCGTCGCCGCCACCGCGTTCTCATCCGCCGCCACCCGCCGCCACAGCGCCGCCGCGGCCTCGGCCGCCCCGGCACCCGGGGGGGCCTGCCAGCCGGTGGCCCGTTCCACGGCGGCCACCACCGCCCGCTGCGGGGCAGACTCCGCGTTCGCCTGTTTTTCCTCGCCGGCAGCCAAGCCACTCCCTCCTGCCCTCAACCTACCACAGCCCGAATCGAGTGTCAAGCAAAGAGGAGACCTCACGGCGACCAACCAAAGCCTATCGGGAAACTGGCACGGCGCCGCGGCGTCTAGCCCGATGGCTCCGGCATTCCAGCCAGACCCCGGCGTTTTCTTGGAATGGGCTCTAGCCCGCGGAGGTGGCGCAATGCCTGAGAGACTGCGAGTGGGGGTGGTCGGCCTGGGCGGCAACGGCCGCGCCTTCGCCGAACTGTACGCGCGGCACCCAAAAGCGATCCTGGCCGCCGTCTGCGACCTGAACCCGGAGCGGGTGCGGCAGGTGGCCGAGGCGCTGGCGGTGCCCGGCCGCTTCACCGATGACGCGATCTACGCCGCTGATCTGGACCTGATCTCGATCCACACGCCCGACCCACTGCACGTTGCGCCGTTTATCAAGGCGCTGCAGGGCGGCAAGCACGTCTTCGTCGAGAAGCCGATGGGCAACACGCGCGCCGACCTGGACGCGATGACCGCCGCCGCGGCCGCGCACCCCCACCTGAAGGTGATGGTGGGCCAGATTCTCCGCTTCAACCCGTTCTTTGCTCGTCTGAAAGAGATGGCCGCCGCCGGCGACCTGGGCGAGATCTTCTTCATGGAGGCCGACTACATCCACGACCTGCACGTCCAGGCCGACCCGGAGCGCTTCAACCCCCACCTTGGCATGAACTGGTACCTGGAGCAGGAGATCCCGCTGGTGGGCGGCGGGGTGCACCCGTTCGACTTGCTGCGCTGGTACGCCGGCTGCAACGCCGTGGAGGTGGAGGGATTCGCCAACCGCTTCGCCTTCCCCGAGATGAAGAACCCCGATTGCCAGGTGGCGCTGTTCCGCTTCGAAAACGGCGCCATCGCCAAGGTGGCTGCCGCCTACGGACCCGTGGGTCCGATGCCCCCCTTCTACGGCATGCGCATCTACGGCACCAAGGGCACCGTGATGAACGGTCGGGTCTGCCTCGGCCACGGCCACGAGTATACGGAGCAAGACCTGACCGGCCTCGGGGTTGCCGGCCACCCGTATGATCCGGAGGTGGACCACGTCCTCACCTGCATCTTGGAGGACCGGCCCACGCTGGTCGACGCCTTCGAGGGAGCCAACAGCACCATCGCCGTGATCGTCGGTGCCGAGGCGGCCACCCAGGGGGTGAAGCTGCCGGTGCCGCAATACCGGCGGCCAGGAGAAGGTGTCAGGTGATAGGTGCCAGGTATCAGGTGTCAGGTGATAGGTGTTAGGTGTCAGGGTTCGTAGGGGCGAAGCAACCGGCGTGTCTCACCTTCGGGCACATGCATCCATATTGCCGCCGGTTACTTCGCCCGTGCCGCCTGACCTTGGCGCCTGCGCGTCCGCACCTGGGTTCGTAGGGATCAGCCGGTAGAGCCCACCCTGCGACCCGGCGGGTGGGATGGCTACAGCTTTACCGCGCGCAGGTTGCGCACTTCGATCCGCAGCGAGAGCAGGTGGCTGTTGGCGCCGAAGCTAATCGCCGCGATGCGGCTGAGATCCAGGTGGCCGCTGGCATCGGCGCCCATCCAGGGCATCCACTCCAGGTCCTGGAGGAACACGGTAACGCGCGTCCAGTCGGTGGCGCCGAAGAGCCGATCACCGGTGTAGTGGACGCCGCCGCCTTGTTCGTTGACCAGCAGGTTCACCGCGCCGCAGTTGGCGGCGCTGGTGCGATACTCGAAGCGCAGCGCGCCGTAGGCGGAGAGGTCCAGCGCCGGCGTGAAGCGGGCGCTGGGGTATACCCAGTTGTCGCCGGGGCCGGGAAACGAGGCGTCGAAGCACACGCCCCCCTCTGGGCCAGCCGAGAGGCGCACGGTGACGCCGGCGGTGATGGCGCCCGTCCAGGCCGCCACGTCGTCCAAACCGAGAGGGCGCGCCTCGCGGTCGGGCAGGTCGGCCGGACCGGTGATCAGGCTGAGGAGCGCCGGGGCGCTCTCGCGGCGGCCGGCGGCGGCCACGAGACGAATCTCACCGCGCGAGAAGTAGGCAGGAGCCGTAACCTGCACCGGCACCACCGCGCGGTCGCTGGGGGCCACCTGCACCGGCACGCGCGCCGGGGTTACCTGCCACCCCTCCGGGGCAGCGAGGCGCACCTCGCCAGTGAGGCGCTTCCGGCCGAAGTTGTAGACCTCGGCCTGCACCGGCGCTGTCTGGCCGCCGGGAACGGTGTAGGCATCGGCCACGCGGTCCACCGGGGCTCCCTGAGCACAGAGGCGCGTCACCACCGCGTGCAGGCCCGGGGCCGGGCGCGGGGTGACGGTGGGTTTGGGCGGGGCGGCCTCTAGCTTGCCGGCCAGGGCACGGGCGGGAAGGAGAAGGTAGGTCGCCGCCTGCCCGGCTGTGACGGTGACACTGCCGGACCCATGCTCCAGCGGCGTGCCGAGGTGGTTGCGCGCCTCGCGCACCTGGCGCCATTGCAGGGGCAGCGTCACCAGCGCCGGCTCCGCGTCGCGCCAGACGGCGATTGCCGCCGATCCATCGCCGCGGGCGAAGGCGTAGGCGTGGGCGTCCCCCTCCGAGAGGCGCAGGCTGCCCAGGTAGTCGCCGCGCCCAAGGGCGTAGGTGGCGGTGGCGAGTGCCGTCAGGCCGGGGGAGGCGCCGCGCCGGTCCGGGTGGAGAAGCCCGAACAGGTTGTTGCCCTCCCGGTAGTAGGGGAAGATGAACCAGAAATGTCGGTCGACCCCGGTGGCCAGCGCCTGGGGAAGCGCCCGCGAGATGAAGGCGGCCTGGTAGGCGCCGTCCGCTGGGGTAAGCACGCCCTCGGGGCGGGCGACCACGCCGCCAGACTCGGTGACCCACAGCGGCGCGGCGACCCGATGGCGGGCCAGCAGCTTGCGATGGGAGTCGGCGCGGCTGGCGTAGGTGCTGGGGTGATCGTAGATGTGGTAGTTCCACACGTCCAGGTAGGCGCCGATGCCGTTCTCCAGGAGGCTTTCGGTAAAGCGGCCCGGGCGAAAGGCGATGGAGGGCCCCAGCACGCGCTGACGCGCGTCTGCCGCTCGGAAGCCGAGGAAGGCGGCCTTCTGGAAGGCAGCACACTCGCTAGCCGGGTGGCTGAAGAAGCCGGCATCCGGCTCGTTCCACACCTCCCAGGCACGCACGCGCCCCCGGAAGTGATGGCCCAGTTGCCGCGCGAAGCGGTAGATGTCGCGCAGGTCATCCGGGGCGGCGGCCCGATCCCCATCGCGGCGCGCCCAGGGGGGCGAGGCATGGAACACCTGGTAGACGCTCAGGCCCCGCGCGGCCAGGAGGGTGGCGCTGGTGTCGTAGCGCCCCCACGCCCACCGGCCACGCTCCGGCTCCACCTCTTCCCAGGAGAGGCGCTCGCGCACCCAGCCAAAGCCGGCCAGCCGCAGCAGGTCGGCCTCGCGGGCGTAGTCGTCGACACCTACCAGCCAGCACTGCCCGTTGTCGGTGGCCAGTCGGCTCTCCCCGCGCACGCGTCGCCGGGGATCTACCAGCACCGCCACATAGAGGATGGCGTTGCCGGCAGAGACCTCGTAGTGGCCCGGGGGCAACTGCCCAAAATCGACCGTGCCACCGCCGACCGCCATGCGCCGGGCTACCTCGGCGCCGGCAAAGTCGCGCAGCACGACTTCGTCCGCGCCCTTCACCGTGACCACTACCGGCTGCCTCTCGGTGAACACGTTGGCATAGCGCGTGGTGCTCAGGCCGGTCGCGGCACCGGCCGTGGGCATGCCGGCTGCTACCAGCACCAGCACCACCAGGATCATGACCTCCCGTTTCATCGGGACCTCCTCTCCGCCCTCGTGCCCGGGCAGGATCCGTCGGGCGCCGCTCACCTGGGTCTTGGTGCTCCACCAGTTCTCTCCTCCGGCGCTCTGCTCCTGGCGCCCGTCACTCCTTGGGGGCCAGGGCTGCGGCCGGGCCACCCCCAGGCAGGAAGCCGGCGCCTGCGGCGGAATAGAGTGGTAACGCACCGCGAGAGGGATCTGCCATGCTCGGTCGTCTCCTGCTGATCGGCGTAATCGCCCTGATGCTGCCGCGGCCGGCTGCCGCCGCCCCGTCGCTCTTCGAGCGGCTGGCCGACGGGGTCTACCAGGTAAGCGACGATCGCGGTCAGTGGGGCGGTGCCGAGCGGGGCCTGGGCATCACCCACCAGGTCGAACCAACTTACTGGGCCCGCAAGATCCTCGACCTCAGCGCCGTTCCCGACACGGTGTGGGCGTCCGTGCAGAGCGTGCGCCTCTCCGCTTACTTTTGCGTGCGCGACTACTCCTGGCACGAAGGCGACCGCAACGGCCTCGACGAGGCGATTGAGGTGGTCGTCAACGGCCGCGTGTTCCGCTATCCCACTAACGCCGGCCTGCCGGTGATGGACGAGTCGAAGGGGGTGGTCCTCGACTGGCACGACTTCGTCATCCCCCGCGAGATCCTCGTCCGCGGCCGCAACGAGGTGATCCTGCGCAAGGCGGCGAGCCCCAAAGGCCCGAAGAGTGACGACTACCTCTACCTCGGGATTGACAACAGCATCCTGCGCGGCAACAGCTTCGTCTCCTACGACGGCGGTACCCACTGGACCAACGAGGAACTCACCGTCCCCGGCGGTAAGGGCGAGTACCTGGTGCGCCTCTACCTCCTCACGCGGCAGACCACCTTCGAGAGCCGCTGGCAGTCGGGCGCCCGGCCGGACCGAACCGACCAGGCGGGCCTCCTTGCCTACGCCGGCGCCCACGGCGCGGCGGTCACCGCCGATGGCATCCGTCTGGCCGGCGCCGCCCGCGAGGCGCGCGTCGAGTGGGAGGCGCGGCGGCTGGATCGCGCGGAGCCACTCACGGCCGTCATCGAAACGACGGAGGCCGCTCCGTTCACCTTCCGCTGGCTCGACGCGCAGGGCCAGCCGGACGCGCCGGTCATCGCCGCCGGCCCGCGCTTCGAGATCACCCTGCCGGCCACGCGCACGCTGCAGCCGAGCGGCCTGGTGATCACCGCCGGTGAAACGCCGCTGACGCTGCGCGCGGTGACCGTACGCGGGGCGCTCCAGTATCGCCCCCTGCCGGCGCCGATCAACCTGCGGCCGGCGATCCGCGCCCCCGCCGGCCGGCCGGCACGGCGCCCTCCCACCTGTCGCGTCGCGCGCGGAGCGGTGGTCTTGGAGAACGCCGGCCTGCGCTGCCGCTTTGCCACCATCGGGCGCCTGCGGCTCACCTCTCTCTACAACGAGTACGCCGCCGCCGAGATGCTCCGTCACCCCGCCGCGGTCGACCTCTTCCTGGTGGAGGTAGCCGGCCAGCGCTACTCCGGCACGCGCCACTTCCGCTGCCGCAGCGTGCGCCCCCTTGGTAACACCGGTTTCGTGGCCGACCTGCTGCTGCCCCAGCCGGCGCTGGCCGCCACCCTCACCGGCAGTGTCGGCGCGGCGGGCATCCGCCTCGGCCTGAAGGTCACCAACCGCGGCCCGTCGCCCGTTGCCTTCAAGGTGGCCTTCCCGCACCTGGCCGGACTGGCGCTCTCGCGCGATCCTGCCGCCGACTACTACTTCTTCCCCTGGGGCGGCGGCATCATCGCCGACTGCGCCGCCCACATCCGCCGCGGCTACGGCGACCACGCGGCGATCTACCAGGTGATGGACCTCTTCAGCCCCGACCGCGGCGCCGGCCTCTCGATCCGTGCCGACGACGCCGACGGCCGCTACAAGGTGCTGGCGCTGCGCAAGAGCGTGCCGAGGCAGCCTGAGCGCAACGGTGACCAGGCCACGACACCCACCAAACCGGAGTACTGCTGGCAGAACGCCCTCCCCACGACGACCGGCACCGGCTTCACCTACGAGTACCTGCAGCGCACACGCGCACCGGGCGCCTCCTTCGCCCCGGCGCCAGCCGTCCTTGCCGCCCACCCGGGCGATTGGCGCGCCGCCATGCGCGCGTACGCCGACTGGGCCCACCGCGTCTGGCAGTTCCGCCCCTATCCCTCCCGCCTTGGCACGGTGATCACGATGATCGCGGTCGGCTGGGGGCAGGACATCCTCTTCCGCGACGGCCGCTACCGCTCCGACTTCATCATCCCTCGCCGCGACTGCGTGGAGCTGATGTCTTGGTGGGATTGGTCGCCCCTCGGCCCGTGGCGCACGCCGCTCGATCAACTGGAAGCGGCGCTGGGGCCGGCCGGCGCCAAGGGGTGGGAGCCGTACCTCGTCACCGATCCGGTGACCGGCGAGCGGATGTGGAACAACCAGCCGGGCGATTACGATGGCTACAACGAGCGCTTTGGTGGCCTGCCGGCCTTCCGTAAGGCGATGGAGGAGTGGAAAGCCTCCGGCA
>JBFWJB010000088.1:0-9881 GCA_050253435.1 Rhodospirillaceae bacterium | reverse complement strand
ACGGTTCATTGAGCACCTCCCAGGGGATAGGTTTCTCCGGTGTTGGGGTCGTAGACCTCGCGGGCGCGCACGCGCACCAGAGGGGCCTCGGGACCGGTATCGCGGATCAGGGCGAACCGCTTGAAGCCGTTGGAGGTTGGCGCGGTGCCCGGATCGCGGCGCAGTTCGCGCAGGTGCCCGCTACGGCACAGGGCTGAGGTGTATTTCTGCGCCAGGGAGAGGGCCGCCGCCTCGCCGTTGCTGGCGAGTTCCAGCAGCTCGGGGATTGACGCCTTCCGGCGCACCCGCAGGGCCGCCCACAGGCGGTCGCGCAGGGTGGTCCGCCGGGCGCGGCGGTAGGATTGGGTCAACGGGCCTTTCGGGCCGCTGGTGACTTCCTTTCCCGAGGCGCGGAAGGCTTCGCCCTCGGCGGTGAGGGTGAAGCACCCCACCTCGGCGCGGTCGGCGAGGCCGCGCCCGATCAGCTGCGCGGCGGCCTTCACCACCACGCGGTTGTCCAGGCCGGAGGCCGCCACCAGTTCCGCCACCGTCAGGCAGGCGTCGCGGGAGAGCGCGGCCAAGAGGGTGTTGGTGGGGCTGCCCATCACACCCTCACCACGATCGGCTCGCCGCTTTCGCGGTCGTTCATCAGCACCTGGCCGTTCATCTCGGCCAGGCCGATCTCCTTGCCGGTGTTGCGCTTGCCGAAGCGCTCGATAGACTTGATACCTTCCTTCATCTCGCGGGAGCGGCCACGCGAGGCGCGGTAGAGGAACTCCACCAGGTCCGGTTTCACCGGAACCTCGCACAGGCCCGTCACCATCGCCTGGGTATCCTCCAGCGAGGAAGGCTGGAAAACCGCGTATTGCCCTACGCGGCTGGCGATCGCCGGGAAGCGGATGATGTTGTGGCGGACCTTCCCCATGCCGACCAGGATGAAGGGGATTTCCAGCATGTCGGAGAGGTCGCGGATCGTCTCCATCATCCGCTTGTCGCGGCAGAAATGATCCACTTCGTCGATCACCACGGCGAAGCTCTCGCCGTCGCGCTGCGCCACGGCGGCGCGTTCGCCCAGGGCCTGCACCGCCTGGCGGAACATCCGCTCAAAGCTGTGCTCCGGCTGCTTCTTCATCGCCCCCAGCAGCTCGCGCAGGAACCAGGCCGGGCGCCATTCCTCCTTGGCGCGGAGGAAGATCGCCTTGGACTGTACCGCCCACCACTGCACTACCGTGGATTTGCCCAGGCCGGGGTCGCCGTCCACCACCATCAGACAGGCTTCGCTGGCGCCGCGCTGTTCGAGCGCGGCGAGTTTCGACATGAATTCAAGGGTGTTTTGCGTCTTGACGAATTGAGCGCGCATCGGTTTAAGCTACCTCTTGGCTGTCGTTGAGAACTGCGGACAGGGTGGTTGCCGCCACCCCGTTCATTTCCAGCTCAAGGCGGAAAGACGGGCTGCGCATCGCATCGCGCAGCCCGTTCCTGTCTTGGGCCGTCACCCCTTCCGGGTGCTCGATCAGCCAGCGCACCCACTGCACATCCGATGCGAACAGCGGACGGCCATCCGCGCCGAACTGCTGCGGCGCGGGCTGGGCGGGCTGGCTCAAGGCTTCGATTTTTGCCGCCGCTTCGGCCAGCGCGTCGGGCAGCAGCTGGGCGGCGGGCTGGTGTTCCAGCAGGGTTTCGGGGCGCAGCTCGGCCACCACCTCGGCGCGCTTGGCGTCCAGGCGCGCCAGGCGCCCGGCGGCGCGCTTCTCGCGCGCCTGCTCGGCCACGGAAACCGGGAAGAAGCTGGTCTTGTTGCCGCCGAAGCGGGCCACCGCGATGAAGCGGCCATCGAGCGCGCGCACCCACACGCGGCTGGCGTCGGTGGTGTCGTAGCCCACCAGTACGTCCTCGCCGTGGAAGCCCTCCAGCTCGGGCGCGAAATAGCTGTTGCCGAACAGCTCGACCAGGGCGCGGCGGGTCTGGCGCTTCTCGTAGGGGCGGAACAGGTCCACCGCCTCGTCCTCGGCCACCACGTCCGGGGTCCAGCCCTTGGCGGTCCACTCCGCCCACACTTCGTCCGGCGTCATGTGCCGCTTTTTGCCGGTTTCGGCGTCGCGGATTTTCGGCAGGGTGCTGTGGGGGTGGGCGTTGTAGCGCGCCACAGCCTCGGCGACGAAGGCCACGAAGTCCGGCCATTCCATCAGCAGGCGGGACTTGCCGGTGGCCTTGATATCGCGGCGGGTGATTTTGAAGGCGCGCTGGCGGGCCTCGCCGTCCATCGCCGCGCCCATGTAGGTGGGCAGCAGCTTCGCCGCGCAGACCAATGCGCTCTGATGCGAGCGTTCGATCACGCCGCGCGCCTGAGAACCGTATGGCAGGGCGTTGGTTTTGGTGATCGAAAGCCGGGCAATCAGGCCGGTGAGGTTGTCGTCCCAGAGGTGGTTGTTGAAGCCGCGGCCCCGGTCGGCATACCAGATGTCGCATTCCCCGGCGGAGCAAAAGGCGTTCACCGCCGCCGCCGTCACGTCCCAGCTATTCTCGGAGAGGCCAATCGCCCAACCGACGATGCGCCGGGTGAATACGTCGATGACGGTGGTGATCTCGGGGCGGAAGGGGCGGCCATGGCGCGGGTGCGCCACCTCGGCGTCGAAGCAGTGGCCATCCGAAACGTAAACCGCGGTCGGCCAAAGCTCGGACACGTCGCGCGCCACATAGGCGCGGTAGGACTTGAGCGCGCGCGGCCCCATGCGCCCGGCGTTGCGGCTGATGGTGTCGAGGCGGGCGAGGAAGCGGCGGGCCTGGTCGTAGCTGGGCGCGGCGGGAAGGCGGTTCGCCAGTTCCTCCACCGCCCAGGCGAGGCTCGGCTTGGTGGGGCGGGCGTAGAGGTCCATCAACGGGCCTGCCCACTCCGGGATGGCGGTTTCGGTCGGCGCCGCCGGGGCCAGCGCCAGGGCGTTGCCGCCCGCCTGGGCGCGGTCTTTCAACCAGTTGTAAAGGGTGGCGCGGGAGAGCTTGCGCCCGCCCTTGCCTGCGCGGGCGTTGGCCGCCGGGATCAGCGCCGCGAGGTCGGCGCGCAGGTCGTCCGCCGCCGCCATTTCGACTAGGCGGGCCACCGCCTTGCCCTGGCTGAAACCTTCCATCACCAGGGCGTCGATTTCCGCCAGGATCGCCGCGCGGGCCTGCATCGTCTGGCGCTGGTAATCCTTCAACGCGGTGGCGGCAGGAAGGTCAACCGGCTTGGGTGGGGTGGGAACGCGGCTCTTGACCGCGCGGGCGATCAGCGCCTTTTGTGCCTCGGCAGGCAACACGGAAACCGGATATTCAAATCCGCCGCCGCGGGCGGTGCGCTTGCGCCCCGACCATCCTTCGCGCTTCGCCCGTATCTGAATGGCGCGATCTGTCTCCGGCAGACCGGGCAGGGACAGGGCCGCGAGTTGCGCGGGGGAAAGCCAGCGCTCGCTCATATGGCTTCCCTCCGCATCTTGCCCACCAGGTCGTCCACCAGGCCTTCCATGTCCCCCGCCAGGGACTTGGCCTTGGCGTCGAGGTGGCGGCGCACCGCGTGCAGCGCGCCGAACTCGGCGCAGACCGCCTCTTGTGGCGTCAGCGCCTTGAACCCGCAGGCTTCAACGAAGTGGTGAAAGGCGCGCCAGTCGCTGGTGGCGAGGCACAGGGCGCGCAGGGCGTCCGCGTGAATGCGGCGGTCGGCCTGACTGGGGGCGCTCCATTGGTCCAACTGCACCTTGGAGACGCGGCGCCCGAGGATCAGGCTCATTGCCGCCGCAACCTGGTCGCGGTCCATCGGCGCCACCGGGCGGCGGGCGGCTTCGTCCAGGGTCGCGGCGATGCGCGCGCGCTGGGTGGCGTCGAAGGTGTCGGCGGTGGGGGCGCTGGCCTGGCTCGGGACGGCGGGCGGCGCGGGCGGGGCGAAGAAACTAAAGGCGGCCTGGCGAGGGTCGCCCGCCATGTGCTTGGCGGTGCTCATTTCGCGGCCCTCTTTTGACGATGACCGCTGTAATCACGAATGGTATCGTCACCCTTGGAGTTGGAACGGAGACGATGGCCCTCCGCGTCGTACCACTGAGGCCAAAGGTCGGAGAGCTTCCGGCCCAGGTGCTCGGCGATGGCCCGGTTTCCTGCCGGGACTGCTCGGGTCAGCGACGCGCGGCAGGTGCATTCCGCAAGGCCATTGGCGAGGGACAGCGCCGTTAGCGTTATCCCCGTTTTCCGGACTGCGGCCTTGATGTCCTCGGGGTGCATTGCGGGCTTGCGCTCCATTCCGGCTCCTTTTGACCACCGGCCTGGCAGGGCCGGTTTTTATGGTCGGTAGAGATAACGAACGGGATTAACGATAGGCCGGATTAAGCCTTCAAGCAAGCCAGATTTAGCGTTTCGGGGTTGCGTGGTGCCGGACTGGCGATAAATCAGGTGAAAACCATGCCAGATCAAAGCGATAACAAAAGACCGAAACAGCCTGAGTTACCGGGTGACGATTTCGCTCAAGGCGACATAAAGGCCGAAATAAGCCTTCGCCTTAAACAAGCGGTGAAGATCGGAGGGGGGAACAAGGAGGTATCGGCCAAATCCGGCGTACCAATTAAGACCCTCGGCAACCTCTTAGGCGGCCAGGCTCCCAACGTGATCCAGTTGGTTCGCTTGGCGGAAGCCTGCGAGGTTTCACTGGATTGGTTGGCGACTGGCACCCTTCCGGTGCATAGGATCGACCGTCTGGCGAAGTTCGAGGCGCAGACCGGCGGACGCGGCGAGGCAGTTTCGGCACCAGAGAGCGGGCTGGGAGACGATTATGTGTTGGTGCCGCGCTACAACGTCCAAGCCTCGGCGGGTAACGGGTCCGTCATTTATTCAGAACAAGTTGTTGATTATCTGGCTTTTAAATCAGATTGGGTGCGCGGCACGCTGCGGCTCAATCCCTCTTGGCTGCTGCTGATCGAGGCCGTGGGTGACAGCATGGAAGGCACCATTTCAAATGGCGATCTGCTGCTGATCAACACCAACGAGCCTCGAATTCGCGATAATGCCGTCTATGCCCTCAACGTGAAGGGAAACCTGTTGGTAAAACGCGTCCAAAGGAAACTGGATGGCTCCCTTGTCGTGAGTAGCGACAATCCAAGGTACGCGCCGGAAACAATCATGCCCATTGATGCAGAAAATCTTAGGGTAATCGGACAAGTTATCTGGCATGGCGGAATGATGAAATAAACCAAAGAGATCGAGGGAAGCGAAATGCTAAAGCGCCTTTTTCTTGCTGTCTGTCTGCTGCTCCCGGCAGGGGCCTTTGCCGCAGAGGTGAACCTGTTCGAGGCTCATCTGGCGGCGGCCTATGGGGCAAAGATCAGCGTGGAGGGTGCGGGCGTTGCGCGCCAGGCTACGGCCTTCTCGGGCGATAGCGGCCAGGCCGTTCGGCTTATTGGCCCCCCCGACGAATACCTGAAAGCCGAAGCCCAAGTGGATATGCGCCCGTCCAACGTTGCCAAGGGGAAGGCATTTTTGAAGGAGGTGGCGCGTGCCATGATCGCCGCCGCAGAATGGCCAGCCGCTGATCGGTTCATTGAGCAGAAGGCAGCGACTCTGTCGGTTGGGGAAAAGGCTCGGCTTACGGCGGGCGGATGGGTTTTTGAACTGGATCGTTCAAGCAACACCATGCTCCGCCTGGTCGCGGCGCGTGGGTAGCCGCTCACCGTCTAAAAGCGCCCGCCGATTTCGTGTGGTGAGGCGGAGCGCCGTCTAAAACAGGGTTGGCGCGCCGTCCGTTTTAAGCCCCCCTCAAAATACGCCCCGATATGGCGGGTTCCTTTGGGTTCGTGTCCCACATAGTCCCGCCACATCCCGGTTTATCCCGGCCTTACTCCCGTCTAAAACCTACCACCGAGTTACACTGAGGGAACCTCCCGGCCCGGCGGAGGACGCGAAGCGTCCGCAGCGACGGCGCCCTCAGCCCCGCCCGGCACGGATCAAGGCAGCCCATTGGCCGGGAGTAAGGCCGAAGGTTCTCTTGAAGTGGCGGTGGAAGTGGCTTTGATCGGCAAAGCCGGTTTCCGCCGCAGCCTCGGCCAGGGGCGTGCCGGTTTCGAGCAGGCCGCGCGCGTGCTGCAGGCGGCGCATCAGCAGATAGCGGTGTGGGCTGGTAGCCAGCGCGGCGCGGAAATGCCGCGACAGCGTATAGCGGCTCAGCCCGGTCACCGTTTCCAGATCCTCCGATGCCACGCCGCGCACCGCATGGGCGTCGAGATAATCGCGGGCCAGCCGCACCTGGCGCCAGGCGATGTGGCCGATCGCCCTTTCCCCGTCCTCGGCGTGCCGGAGGAGGCCGTGGGCGACGGCGGTGAGCACATCGGTCGCGAGCAGCGGACCGATCGGTTCATCGAGGGGCGCGAGCGCGGAGAGCAGCACCGCCCACAACCCGGCATCGGTCAGTACCGGCTGTGGAACGAAGGGCAGGGCGCGCGCGTCGTCCTCCAGGGCCTGCGCAAGCAGGGCAGGGTCCAGATAGAGCATGCGATAGAGCAGGCCATCCTCGGTACCGGCGCCGCCGTCATGCTGTTCTCCGGGGTGCAGGACCAGGATGTTGCCGACGAGGCTGTGATGGTGTGTGCCGCGGTAGTGGAAAGTCTGCACGCCGCGCAGGGTGACGCCCAGGGCATAGGTGTCGTGGCGGTGTGGCGCATAGACATCGCCGAACAGGCGGGCCTCGATGCGGTCCATCCCTGGGTGGTCCGGCCCGACGGCGATGGCGTTGCCTGCCGCGCACGAACGTTCAAGACCCGGCAGAGAGTGCGGTGTCAACTTGCCCATGGCACATCACGAAAAGCGGAGTGAAAACCGTGTTCGACACGAAAATCGCGATCATCTTACGGAGCGGTCTGGCGCAGTGGCAAGCGCTCAACGTCACGGCGTTCCTGACCGGCGGCATCGTGGCGCAGTGTCCGGACGTCATCGGGCAGGCCTACCGCGACCGCGCGGGCAATCTTTACAACGCGCTACCGGGGCAGCCGATTATTATCCTGTCCGCCGAGGCCGCGGTCATGGCCAAGGTGCATCGCCGTGTGCTGGAGCAGGGGGTGATTTGCTCCCTCTATGTCGAGGAGATGTTCTCCACCGGCCACGATGCGGCGAATCGCGCGATGTTCGCTCGCTTCGCGCCGGAGGACGCCAAGGTCGTGGGTATCGCCCTGCGTGCGGAGAAGAAACTGGCCGACAAGATCACCAAGGGCGCCAAGCTGTACGCGTGATCCTTGCAGGGCTGCCGCCGCGCCAGAAGACTGGAGAGTGCGGGAGGCTGGGCCTCCCGCTCCGGGGTACGGGGGCGGCAGCCCCCGAATGGTCTTTACGGCGTCGCTGCGGCGGGGGTTGCCGCCGGGGGGTCGGCCTCGGCCTTCTTCGGCTCCACCTTCTGCGCCGAGGGGAAGGCGTCCTGATCGTGGCCGTATTTCGGCGCGTAGGGCCCGTCGGGCAGGCCGCGGCCGAGGCGGCCGACCGCCATCCAGTTGGCCTGGCGCGCCAGCGGCATATAGTTGGGGGCGGCGCGTTCCGCCGCCGCCGCGATCGCCTGGGCGATCAGCCCGGCGATGCCGCCGCCGCTCGACTGCGGGTGGTATTCCATCTGTTCGGTGTCTTTCCACAGCTCCTCGCCGGTTGCGCCGTCCTTGAGGGCGTAGTCGAGGGTGACGCGCGTCGATGTGGCGAAGATCGCGTAGTTGGACTCCCAGACCTGGATGGTGACGTAGAGCACCGCATCGGCGCCGAACAGCGCCGCCACCTGCTCGGTCGGCGCGGAATGCACCAGGTCGGCGTCGGAGAGGCCGTCGTCCTCCATCACCCGTTTCACCAGGTGCACCGGGAACACGTAGTAGCCGCGCTCCGCCAGGGGGATGGAGATGGTGGAAAGGTAGTAGTCGGCGGCGGTGACCTCGAGGCTGCGGTTCACCGCCGGGACGATGGCGATGCTGTGCGGGTCGGCGGCGCGGAAGGCGGTGTAGTCGTTGGGCCCTTGCGGCTGTACGCAGGCGGCGAGCGCGAGGGGGGCGAGAAGCGCGAGGACGGGGCGGGAAAGACGCATCATTTCGCCTCCGTCGGCTGCGGTGCGGCGGGTTTCTTGAGCTGCCGTCCGCCGCGCGCGTAGGAGATCATGGTGTCCATGAAGGCGGTGGATTCGGTCCAGGTGCGCTTTTCCTTTTCGAAGAAGGAAACGGCGTCCTCGACGCGGTTCTGCTCCAGCAGCTGATAGCCGTATTCCGCGTAGATGCCGGGCGGCATGCGCTTGCCGTCGGTCTCGTTGGCTTCGATGACGTGCAGCAGCGCCTCCTGGAAGGCGGGCTTTTCCGCCTCGTCGCGGGCGTAGCGGTACATCGCGGTGTCGTAGTCGCCCCAGGCGTAGAGGCGCTCCTGCACGCACCCCCCGGCGAGGACGGTGCAGGCCACTGCGGCGGCGGCGCGGGGAAGACGGATCATTGCGGCGCTCCCGGCAGGACGATCTGGCGCACCACCGCGCCGCTGACGAACACCGTCTCCTCGTGGAGGAGGCGGCCGTCCTCGGCGAAGACGCGGATGACGTGCTTGCCCGGCTCGACGCGGATGGCGCGGCCGATGAAGTCGTTGGCCTTGCCGATGCCGATGCCGTCCACCGAGAAGGTGGAGAAGGCGGGCGCATTGGCGATGGTGAGGCTGGGCCGGGTGTCCACGGTGCGGGTCTGTTCCACCGGGTTGGCGCACGCCGCGAGAACCAGGACGCAGAGCACCGAAAGCATGCGGATCATCGGGTGGCCTCGCTGACGTAGAGGGTGCGGGCGTCGGCGGGAAGCCGCCCGGAGGTGACGGCGCAGACCGCGCCTTCGTCGGTTTCGTTGGCGCCGAACAGCGCCGTCACGGTGATTCCGGCCACCGGCGTGGCGGGCAGGGTGATGGTGAAGCCGGTCTGGGCGCTTTTCACCTTCTCGCCCTCGCGCATCACCGAAAGGGCGTCGCCGACCTTGAGGCCCTGGCGCGCGCCGCCGCTGATGAACACCTGATTGCCCGAAACCTTGAGAATGTCGGTGCGCCACGGACGCTCGGTGAGCTTGGTGACGAGGCTGTTCATCACGTCGGAAACCGCCGCGCCGATCGCCTTGTCGTTGAGGGTGGCGTCGTAGTCGGCGCGCGAGCCGAAGCCCATCACATCCGCCGCTTCGTTGGTCGCCTCGCCCTGGCCGGTGGCGGAGAAGAAGACGTATCCGGTGCGCGGGTCGGCGAGGCGGATTTCCACCTTGGCGTGGGCGAGCTGGCGCTTGGTGGCGCTGAAGAAGCCGGACTGGCCGATGGTGCTGCGGCCGAACTCGGTGACCGAGCCGAGGATCAGGGTATCGACGCCGATCAGGTCGCCGCCGCCGCCGATCGCCTGTTCACGCTTCAGCTTGTCGATGTCGGGGCGCTCGAACACCAGGAAGCTGCCGGATTCCACCAGGCGGTTGGCCAGCATGTCGGAGGCCTGCTTGCCGAGGGGGTCGGTGTCGCCGTCGCGCAGGAAGGTGCGGCCGTAGCGGGTTTCGTTGGAGAATCGGCCGATCGCGATCTTGCGTTTCAGCACCTTGGCCTGGGGCGCCAGCGCGGCGGCCTGGGCCGCGGCGGCGGCGCTGCGGGTGACCGGCGGCTCCACCGGCTTGGGCGCGGTTTCCGGCGACGCGCACGCCGCAACCAACGTCGCCAAACCGACGACGGCAAGCAGTCTGGTTCGGTACATTACTCCCCCTCCTTCAGAGCACGATTGTCCTCGAATTTACTCCTTCCGCGAAGTCGATCAACCGAACAGTGTGGTCTTTGCCGCATCTTCTCCTCTTGACGGCAATCTGGGGCAGGTATACACACTATGTGTATATTTGGAGTGGGGATAATGGACACAAAAACCGACCAGCAGGCGCTTCTGC
>JBFWJB010000087.1:0-9972 GCA_050253435.1 Rhodospirillaceae bacterium | reverse complement strand
GAAGCTGTGGGAAGGCGCCGCCGACGCCGAAATGGACCACCTCCTCGACGTCCTGCGCGGTTCGCTTGCCGACCAGGCGGCCTTCGCCCGCGCCGCCCGCAAGCTGCTGGCGGAAATGGACATCGAGCCGGAAATCGACCCCGCGCCGGACGACGCCGCCGAGGCCGAGGCCGACGACAACGACGGCGCGCCGCCGGATGCCCAGCAGGGCGGCGGCGAAAAGGGCGACTCGGAGATGGACTCCGCCTCCGCCGCGGCGCAGGAGGCCTCGGACGCCTCGGGCAGCCTGGTGATGGACGACGACGAAAGCCTGATGATGGACGCCGAAGGCGCCGATCAGCCCGGCGGCCCGTCGGAACAGCGCCGCAACGACCCCTTCGCGGCGCCCGGCGCCGCCCGCGGCTATGCCGCCTACACCACCGCCTACGACGAGGAGATCCCCGCAGCCGAACTCGGCGACGAGGTCGAACTCGCCCGCCTGCGCCAGCTCCTCGATCGCCAGCTGCTGCCGCTGCAGGGGGTCATCGCCAGGCTCGCCAACCGCCTGCAACGCCGCCTGATGGCGCGCCAGCTGCGCTCCTGGGAGTTCGACCAGGAGGAAGGCATTCTCGACGCTTCGCGGCTGGCCCGCATCGTCGCCGCGCCGACCCACAGCCTTTCCTTCAAGATCGAGCACGAGACCGACTTCCGCGATACCGTGGTCACGCTGCTGATCGACAATTCCGGCTCGATGCGCGGCCGCCCGATCACCGTCGCCGCGCTCTCCGCCGACATCCTCGCCCGCACCCTCGAACGCTGCGGCGTGAAGGTGGAAATTCTCGGCTTCACCACCCGCGCCTGGAAGGGCGGCAAGGCCCGCGAACAGTGGGAGCGCGACGGACGCCCCGCCAATCCCGGCCGCCTCAACGACCTGCGCCACATCGTCTACAAGGGCGCCGACACCCCCTACCGCCGCGCCAAACGCAACCTCGCCCTGATGCTGCGCGAAGGCATCCTCAAGGAGAACATCGACGGCGAGGCCCTTCTCTGGGCGCACCACCGCCTGATGGCGCGCAGCGAACACCGCCGCATCCTGATGGTCATCTCCGACGGCGCGCCGGTGGACGACTCCACCCTCTCCGCCAATACCGGCGTCTACCTGGAGCGCCACCTGCGCGAGGTCATCGCCTGGATCGAGGCCACCTCGCCGGTGCAGCTCACCGCCATCGGCATCGGCCACGACGTCACCCGCTACTACCGCCGCGCCGTCACCATCGTCGATGCGGAAGAACTGGGCGGCACCATGCTCAAAGAACTCACCGGCCTCTTCCTCGACGAAGACCCCACCACCCGCGCCGGGCGGGTGTTCTAGAGGGAAAACAAGGCCAGGGCTCCGCCCTGGACCCGCTGGGGCCTTGGGCCCCAGGCCCCTTATGTGTTTTTCCGCGCGAAGCACCATCAGCTTGTAGCGGCTGCCACAAAGGTGTTGTCTGCCGCTACGCGGCGTTGGGACCGAGTCCCCTTGCGGGTCTGGGCAGAGCCCGGCCTGGTTTTTCCCCGCACAAACGAAACGGGCGCCCCGAGGGGCGCCCGTTTCCGTCTTTGCCGTGCGGCCTGTTTACGCGGCCTTTTCAGCCTTCGCGGCGAGGGCCTTCTTCAGGCGGCGCTTCACCTTGAGCGCCTCTTCCGGCAGCTTCACATCCGGGGTGGACAGCAGGAAGGCGTCCAGGCCGCCGTTGTGTTCGACCGTGCGCAGGCCGTTGGTGGAGAGGCGCAGGCGCACCGAAACGCCCAGGCCTTCGCTCATCAGCGAGGTTTCCTGGAGGTTGGGCAGGAAGCGGCGGCGCGTCCTGTTGTTGGCGTGACTGACGTTGTTGCCGGTCTGCACACCCTTACCCGTGATGGCGCAACGACGAGCCATGACACATTCCTTCCGAATTCATAAAACGCCTGCAAGAGGCCGTGGTTCTACAAGGCGGGTCCTTGCGCGTCAAGCAAAAACCGCGTTCAGCCGAAGAGCTTGTCGATGTCGCTTTGCGAGGCGGAGCCGAGGGGCGCGACGCCGTCCTCGCCACCGCCGAACATGCGGTCCACATCGTCCTGGGAGACGCCCTGGCCCGCCAGTTGCGGCCCGTTGAGCAGCGCCGCGTCGGCATCCGCCGGTTTGGCGTCCTCGCCCTTGAGCGCGGCGAGCGCGTCGCGCCCCCACATGCCGATGAGGGCGTTGACCCGTTCCTCGACGAATTTCAGCGAGCGCACCACCTTGGTGATGCGCTGGCCGGTGATATCCTGGAACGAGCAGGCGGTGAAGATTTCGCCCGCGTGTTCGTCCACCTTGGCGAGCGCCGCGGAGACCTCCGGATTCTGGGCCTTTTCACGGGCCTCCGCGACGAGGTCGGAGATCGCCTCGACGTTCTCCATGATGGTGTTGGTGGCCGCCTCGGTATGGTCGACGATGGCGTCGAGTTCGTCGCTCATCTGCTCGAAGCGGTCCTCGGAATCGCCCGGCCGACGGATCGCCGCGATCTCGCGGCGGATTTTCTGGATGTGCTCGAACAGGCCCAGGAGTTCGCACTTGAGCATGTCCACTTCGGTCTTGGTCGGGGTCTTTCCCATCTTGTTCTTTCCTCCGCCGGCCCAGGTTCAGGGCCGGTAGCTGCCCTTGACGAAGGCCTCCATCATCGCTTTGGCGGCCGCCGAAGGCGTCGCCCGCGAATGCGCCACTTCGCCTTCCAGATCGCCGATCATCGCGTTGACCGCCGGGTGGGCGCGCAGCGCCTCCATCAGGTTGTCGCCGACTTCCGACCACATCCAATCGCGGGCCTGCGCCATGCGGCGCTTGTCGAAGAGACCGGCCTCCTGCATCACGTCCTTGAAATCCTCCAGGGTTTCCCAGACTTCGTCAATGCCGCGCGATTCCAGCGAAGAGACTTTCATCACCGGCGGAATCCATTTGGCGTTGGACGGATAGAGCAGTTGCAGGGCGTTCTGGTAGGCGCCCTTGGCGCGGTCGGCGGCGCGTTCCAGGTCGCCGTCGCACTTGTTGACGACGAGCACGTCGGCGAGTTCGACGATGCCCTTCTTGATCCCCTGCAGCTCGTCGCCGCCGCCCGGCACCAGCACCAGGACGAACACGTCGGTCATCTGCGCCACGGCGATTTCCGACTGGCCGACGCCCACGGTCTCCACCAGGATGACGTCGTAGCCCGCCGCTTCGCAGATCAGCATGGCCTCGCGGGTGCGCCGCGCCACGCCGCCGAGCGTGCAGCCGGAGGGCGTGGGCCGGATATAGGCGTTGGGGTTGGTGGCGAGGTGTTCCATACGGGTCTTGTCGCCGAGGATCGAGCCCTTGGTCTTGGGGCTCGAGGGGTCGATGGCAAGCACCGCGATGCGGTGGCCCTGCTCGGTGACGTAGGTGCCGAACGCCTCGGTGAAGGTGGATTTGCCCGCGCCCGGCACCCCCGAAAGGCCGATACGCAGGGACTTGCCGGAATGCGGCAGGAGCTTGGTGAGGAGCTGGTCGGCGACTTCCCGATGATCGTGGCGTTGCGATTCGATCAGGGTGATGGACCGCGCGAGCGCGCGGGTATTCCCGGCCAGAACGCCCTCGTAGAGTTCGTCGACGTCGTACTGCGGCCCCATCGGCCGCGTCACCATGCGCGTCGTGTTGAGCGTCGTCACTGTTACTTCCCCCTTATGTCTTGGGCTTCTCGTTGAAGAAGGCCTGCATCGCCGCGTCGGCGAGTTTGCGCCGCGTCTGATCGTCGAGCTCGGCCAGAACGGATTGTTTTTCTTTGTGCAGGGCCATGGCTCGACGAATCAACTCGGCTCGCCCCACAGGCGGCGCGGCGCGCTCTCCCTGGCGCGGGCTGCCTTCTGTCCGGTCGAGACCTTCCGCCAGAGCGATGCGCGTCACCGCGGCGTCCACCGCCTCGGCCAAGTCCCTGTCGGACTGCGGGCCGGGCGGTTCGGGTTCGGGCGAGACAGTCCGTGGCGCATCCCCGCGCGGCTGCCGCCGCTGCGCCGCGTGATAGGCATCCATTTTCTCGCACGCCTCCTTCGACATAAATAATCGAAGCAGGCCATTCCGAAACCAACTCATATCCGCAGCCGACGTCATGCGCTCTTAACGGCTGCGCGAGTGTACCACGTTCGGACGCGGGTCCAAGAGTTTTCCTAGGATTCCGGCGGGATTTCGCGGGCTCAGGGGGCTTGGCGCAGCGGTTCGGAGAAGCCCAGGGACGCACCACCCTGGCGGGTGCGGGAAAGGGCGGCGCGCGCGGTGGGACGCAACCGGGCGCGCATCTCGCCGACCAGGCGCGCGGCGAAGGGGGCCGCGGCGATCACCGTGTTGACGGAGAGGTCGGCCTGCAGCAGCGCCAGCGCGGCGTCGATGCGCGGCGCCACGGCGGAACCGCTCTCGGCCTCGCGCGCCGCCATCCAGGCGCTGGCGAGCGCCAGGCGCTCGGCGAGCAGCGCCGCCTGGCGCATCTCCGCGCTGCCGTGGGACCCGGCGCGCGCCACCTCGACGATCACCGCCACGGTTCCGGCCTCCACCGCGGCGATCGCCTCGGCGCGGTGGCGGCGCACCGCCGCGCCGATCAGCCCGGCGGCCAGCGCAGCGCAGGCGAACGTGCCGAGCACCGCAAGCGCGGCGGCGGGACGGTGGGTCTCGAAAAGGAAGGAGGCGGTGGCGAACGCGCCGGCGGCGGCGGCGGCGGCGAAGAGAACCAAGGCGCGGCGCAGGGCGGTCTCGACAAGGAAATAGCCGATCGGCGCGACCATGCCGTAGACCATGCCGAGAACGAGGAAGGCGGTATCGAGCGGTGAGGGGTGCAACCCGGCGATGACGACGCGCGCCGCAGGTCCGAGCACCGCCGTGGAGAGCAGTGCGGCCAGGGCCAGAACCACGATTTCGCCGAAAATGCGTCCCATAGCGCCTCCGTGCCAAGAGTTGCGACAGAGTCGCATCTCGTGTGCGGCGGCGCAGTGACGTGGGTCACCGGTGGATAAAAAAAGCACCGGGCCGAAGCCCGGTGCTCTTTTACCACTCCGTTGCCGGAACCGATTTTACTCGGCGGCGGCGGCCGGAGCGCCGTTCAGGATGTCCAGCACCTTGCGGGCGCAGGTCGGCAGGTGGGTGCCGGGGCCGAACACGGCCTTGACGCCCGCCTTGAACAGGAAGTCGTAGTCCTGGTGCGGAATCACGCCGCCCACGAACACCACCGGATCCTTGACGCCGAGCTTCTTCATCTCGTTGATGAGAGCCGGAGCCAGGGTCTTGTGACCGGCAGCGAGCGAGGAGAAGCCGACGACGTGCACGTCGTTCTCGACGGCCATCTTCGCGGCTTCTTCCGGAGTCTGGAACAGCGGACCGACGTCGACGTCGAAGCCCAGGTCGGCGAAGGCCGAAGCCACCACCTTCTGGCCGCGGTCGTGGCCGTCCTGGCCGATCTTGGCGATCAGCATACGCGGACGACGGCCTTCCTTCTCGGCGAAGGCGTCGACGTCCTTCTTCAGGGAGTCGAACTCGGCATCGCCTTCGAAGGCGGCGCCGTACACGCCGGAGACCGTGCGGATCTGGGCGTTGTAGCGGCCGACGACCTTCTCGATGGCCATCGAGATTTCGCCGACGGTGGCGCGGGCGCGGGTCGCCACGACGGCGAGGTCGAGGAGGTTGCCCTCGCCGCTCTCGGTCGCCTTGGTGATCGCGTCGAGAGCCGCCTGGCAGACCTTCTCGTCGCGGGTGGCGCGGATCTGCTTGAGACGCGCAACCTGCGATTCGCGGACGGCGGTGTTATCGACTTCGAGAATGTCGATCGGCGCCTCTTCCTTGAGCTTGTACTTGTTCACGCCGACGATGACCTCGGTGCCGCGGTCGATGGCGGCCTGACGGCGAGCCGCGGCCTCCTCGATCTTCAGCTTCGGCATGCCGGACTCGATGGCCTTGGCCATGCCGCCCAGTTCCTCGATCTCGGCCATCAGCTTGCTGGCCTCGGCGATCAGGGAGCCGGTGAGGGCTTCGACGTAGTAGGAGCCGGCCATCGGATCGACGGTCTGGCAGACGCGGCTCTCCTCCTGGACGACGATCTGGGTGTTGCGGGCGATGCGGGCCGAGAACGGGGTCGGCAGCGCGATCGCTTCGTCGAGCGCGTTGGTGTGCAGGGACTGCGTACCGCCGAGCACCGCCGCCATGCATTCGATGGTGGTGCGAATGACGTTGTTGTACGGGTCCTTTTCAGCCAGCGACCAGCCGGAGGTCTGGCAGTGCGTACGCAGGGCCAGGGAGGCGTCCTTCTTCGGGCTGAATTCGCTCATCACCTGCGCCCACAGGTAGCGGGCGGCGCGCAGCTTGGCGATTTCCATGAAGAAGTTCATGCCGATGCCGAAGAAGAACGACAGGCGCGGCGCGAACGCATCGACGTTCAGGCCGGTCTTCACGGCGGCGCGGGCATACTCCAGGCCATCGGCCAGGGTGAAGGCGAGTTCCTGCACCGCGGTCGCGCCGGCTTCCTGGATGTGGTAGCCGGAGATGGAGATGGAGTTGAACTTCGGCATGTTCGCCGAGGTGTAGGCGATGATGTCGGAGATGATCCGCATCGACGGAGCCGGCGGGTAGATGTAGGTGTTACGAACCATGAACTCCTTGAGGATGTCGTTCTGGATCGTACCGGCCATCACGGCCTTGTCGACGCCCTGCTCTTCGCCGGTGACGATGTAGCCGGCGAGGATCGGGATCACCGCGCCGTTCATGGTCATCGAGACGGACATCTTGTCGAGCGGAATGCCGTCGAAGAGGATCTTCATGTCTTCGATGGAGTCGATCGCCACACCGGCCTTGCCGACGTCGCCGACCACACGCGGATGGTCGGAGTCATAGCCGCGGTGGGTGGCCAGATCGAACGCCACCGACACGCCCTGCTGACCGGCGGCCAGATTGGCGCGGTAGAACTTGTTGGACTCTTCGGCGGTGGAGAAACCGGCGTACTGGCGGATCGTCCACGGACGCGCGGTGTACATCGTGGCGCGCGGGCCGCGCACGAAGGGCGGCAGGCCCGGGAAGGTGTTGATGTGTTCCAGACCTTCCAGGTCTTCGGCGGTGTAGAGCGGCTTAATCTTGATGCCTTCGGGCGTGTCGCGGACCAGGGACTCCCAGGTCTTGCCCTTCAGGTCTTTCGTGACGGTCTCTTCCCAGGCAGCCCGGGACTGTTCGAATTTAACGGCCATTGTGATTTCCCCTATTGAAGGTCGAACGTCCCGCCGGTTTTCCGGCTTATCGGTCGTTCGCAAGCGGCGGCATTATACCCGAAACGCCGAGGCTGTCTACGGAACCCGCGGCTTTTTTGCGGCGGCCCTTCACAAGCGCTTCCCGGCGCGTCACACTGCCTCTCCGCAGGCGTTCCACCACCGTGCGGAAAGTGCCTTTATTACATAAAGCAAGAGACGGCGGATGTTGTTCGGACCCGGCCTTTTTCGTCATGTTTCGGCCTGCAACGCGCGCGATTTGACGCGGGTGAGCCCGCTTGTCGCGGAGTATCGGCGCCTCGCATGGCCCGGCGCGGCGGCGCAGGAGGCGATGGCGAGTCTCGACCGCCAGTTCGTGCGCGACGGCGCGATCTGGCGCTTCGCCGAAGGCTGCCGCACCACCGCGGCGCGCACCGCCGCGCTTGCCGCGGTGACCAAGGCGCTGGCGCGCACCGGGCAGATCCGGCCGCTGCGCGGCGAACTCTACCCGGTGACCACCGAATGGGGCGCGCCGGTGGCCTGCGCGATCGACCGCAGCGCCTCGGTGGCGATGGGGGTGCGCGCCTTCGGCGTGCACTTGAACGGCTTCATCCGCCGCGCCGACGGCATCCACCTGTGGGTGGCGCGCCGCGCCCGCGACAAGGCGGTAGCGCCGGGCAAGCTCGACAACATGGTGGCGGGCGGCCAGCCGACGCGTCTCACCCTCAAGGAGAACCTGATCAAGGAATGCGCGGAGGAAGCCTCGCTGCCGCGCGCCCTGGCGGAACGCGCCGCGCCGGTGGGACTGGTGCGCTATTGCTTCTCCACTCCCGAGGGTCTGAAGCCCGACACCCTCTTCTGCTACGACCTGGAAATGCCCGAAGACGTGGTCCCCACCCCCGGCGACGACGAGTGCGAGGCTTTCGAGCTGTGGCCCGTCGCCCGCGTGCTCGAAATCATTGCCCGCACCGACGACTTCAAGTTCAACGTGCCGCTGGTGATTCTCGACTTCTGCCTGCGCCATGGCGTGCTGACGCCGGACAACGCGCCGGAATACACTGCGATCGCCAGCAACCTGCGGCGGCCGTTTCCCGACTCCGAACCGCTGGAACCTTGAGGAAAGGCATGCTGTTTCTCGATTTCGAGGACTCCGTCGCCACCCTGGAGGCCGAACTCGCCGAGTTGCGCCACGGCGGCGGCGGCGGCGAGGAGGAGGTACGGCTCAAGGCCCGCATCGACCGCCAGCTCGACGTCCTCTACGGCCGCCTCACCCCATGGCAGACGGTGCAGGTGGCGCGCCATCCGGAGCGCCCCAGCGCGCGCGAGGTGATCCGCGTGCTCGGCCACGGCTTTATCGAACTCGCGGGCGACCGCGCCGAAGGCGACGATCCGCTGGTGGCGGGCGGCATCGCGCGGATCAAGGACCACGGCGTGGTGCTGATCGGCCACGACCGCGCCGAGGACGGCGCACCCCGCCCCGCCGCCGCGGGCCTGCGCAAGACCACGCGCCTGCTGCGCCTCGCCGAACGCTTCCGCCTGCCTGCGGTCCTCATCGCCGACGCCGCGCCCGCCGCGGAGGACGCCGGGTCCGCCCTGCGCGCCTGCCTGGAAACCGCGCTCGACCTGCGCGTGCCGCTCGTCTCGGTGGTGGCGGGCGCGCTCGCCGGGCCCGCCGCGGCGCTCGCGGCATGCGCCGACGCCCCCCTGATGCTGCAGCACGCCTGCCTCTCGGTGGTGACGCCGGAAGCCGCCGCGGCGCGCTGGCCCGTGGGCGGCGACCCCGCGCGCACCCTCTCCGCCGCCGCGGAGTCCCTGCACCTCACCGCCGCCGCGCTGGCCGAGATCGGGGTGATCGACGCGGTGATCGAAGAGCCGCGCGGCGGCGCCCACCGCGAGCCCCTCGCCGCGGCGCGGGAGATCGGCGCGGCGCTGCTGGCGCGGCTCGAAACCCTGCGCCACGTCGACGGCGGCCTCCTGCGCGCCAAGCGGCGCGAGCGCCTGGCCGCCTTCGGCCGCGCCGCCGCGGCTCCGTGACCGAAGGCTGTTTTTTGTTCTTGCGCGGGGGTCGGAAATTGCGTATTCAGTCGCCCTTGCCCGCGACCGCGGGCGGCAGGCGCCCGTAGCTCAATTGGATAGAGCATCTGACTACGGATCAGAAGGCTAGGGGTTCGAATCCTCTCGGGCGCGCCACTTTCCCTCCCCTCACGGTTTTTTCGCGCAATCCTTACGGAACCTTTGCGCCCGCCGGGATTGCCCGCCTCCCCGCCTTTTCCCCATATCGCGGGAGAAGGGGAGAACACTGAGGAGTCCCGACGATGAAATACCTTCCTGCCGCCGCCTTCGGGTGCCTGATGCTCGCCTCCGCCCCCGCCTGGGCCGCCGAAGGCTACACTCTGGCCGGGGTCAACCTGCGCGCCGGGCCGGGCACCGGCTATCCCATCGTCGCGCAGATGCCGCCCGGCATCCCGCTCTCCATCCAGGGCTGCCTCGCGGGCGGCGCGTGGTGCGACGTCGCCTCCGGGCCGTTGCGCGGCTGGATGTCCGGACGCTACGTCGGCGCCGCCGTCGGCGGACCGCCGATGATCTCGGTGCAGCTCGGCATGCCGTCTCTGGTGTTCGACCTCACTTCGTACTGGGACAATCACTACCGCGACCGCCGCTTCTATCACCAGCGCGACCGCTACCGACACAAGCCCCAGCCCTACTACGTGAAAAAAGCGCCGCAGCAGCACCACTATCAGCCGCAGCGCCCGCAGCACCAGCCGCAAA
>JBFWJB010000086.1:0-10091 GCA_050253435.1 Rhodospirillaceae bacterium | reverse complement strand
CGGGCAGGCGCAGGTCCATCAGCACCAGGGCCGGAGCCTCCGCCGCTGCGAGGCGCAACGCCTCCGCGCCGTTCGCCGCCAGTGCGGCGCGCCCGCCGGCCAGAGCCACCATCTCGCCCATCAGGCGCGCGCCGGGGCCGGTATCCTCCACCACCAGAACCAGCGGCGCGCTCATGCCGCCGCCCCGCGGGAAAGCCTCACCGCGGCCAGCGCGGCGAAGATCCAGCCGCCGATCAGGCCGAAGGCCCCGGCGGGCACGATGATGCCGGGCCGCAGGTCGGAAAGCGCCTGCACGTAGAGCCCGCCCGCAAAGGCGAGGATGCCCGCGCTCCACAGCGCCGCGGCGAGCAGCAGATCGCGCCGCGCGGCGGGCGGCGCGGCGGGCGCGGCGATCACTGCGGCCCACGCCACGGCAAGGTGCGGCAGGTGGTACTTCAGGCCGGTCTCGATCCACGCCGAGGACGCGGTGGGCAGCCCGGCGTGCGCGCCGAGCGCGCCGACCACCACCGCCAGCAGGCCGAGCGCCCCGGCGAGAATGCCGAGCGCCGCGCCCGCGGTGCGCAGCGGGGAGGAGGAAGAAGTCATAATCGTCTCCGTGCGTGAGGATCCCCGGCTCATGTTGGCGGATCGGCACGGCGATGCAACCGACTCAGTGAAAAGAAAAAAGGCCGGGCTTGGGAAAGCCCGGCCTTGAGTATGCTCTTGAGGGAAAGAGGATACCGATATCGGCGATAGGATCACCGATGGCTTCACCTTGCCGCAAACCGCCTGCACGGGAAGTGACGCCCGTCACTGCCTGGGGAAAAGTTATCAACGTCGGAAAAAATTCACAAATCGCCGCGCACGTCCTCGACGATGGCGGCCAGCCGCGCTACGTCCTGCACCACCAGGGCGCTTTTTTCGCGCTTCACGATGCCCTGGCGCGACAGATCGCTCATCACCCGCGCCACCGTCTCGCGGGTGGTGGAAACCCGGCTCGCCATATCGGAATGCACCGGAATCGGCGAGATCACGGCGCGGCCGTTTTCATCCTCTCCCGCGGCGCGGGCAAGGCGCAGCACCTCGGCGTGCACGCGGTTGTTGGCGCCGAGCGTGCTGAGATCGAGAATCCGCCCGGAGGAGGCGCGCACCACCGCGGCGAGGCGGCGCATCACCGCAAGCGCCACGGCGGGATGCTCGGTGGCGACCTTGCGGAAGGGTTCGTCGCCGAGGGAGGCGACGAGGGAGGGCTCCACCGCCATCACGCTGGCGGAGCGCGGCGCGCCGTCGAGCGCCGCCAGCTCGCCGAAATAGCCGCCGGGGCCGATATCGTCCAGCGTGATCTCGCGGCCGGACATCGAATAGAGGACGACGCGCACCATCCCCTCGACGACGAAGAAGACGTCGCGGGACTCGCTCTGGCGGTCGATGATCTCCTCCCCCGCGCGGAAGCGTCGCCACACCAGAACCCGGTCGAGGTGCGCCAGCTCTCCGGGGGAAAGCCCGGCGAACATCGTCACATCGGTAGCGAGCGGCTTTTGCTTCATCGGTGGCGCCAAGATATCGAAAGCGGAATCGGATGCGCTCCGCAGGAGGTCTCTCCGCACAGTATGCCCGGAGTCTCAACAAAGTGTGAAAGACAAAACCGTTATCCACAGAAAAACCGGGACGCCTGTGCGGCGTCCCGGCTTGCGTTTGGAAAAAACCGGCGCGCCTTACAGGCGGGCGGAGCCGGTGCCGAATTCCGGATAGGCTTCCATGCCGAGCTCGGCCTTGTCCTGACCCTGGAACTCTTCCTCTTCGGTGACGCGGATGCCCACGGTGTACTTCAGCACCGCCCAGGTCACGCCGGTGGTCACCACGGTGAACGCGCCGATCGCCACGATGCCGGTGATCTGGGCAACGATGTCGCCGCCGTCGAAGATGCCGACGCAAAGGGTGCCCCAGATGCCGTTGACCAGGTGCACGGAGAGCGCGCCGACCACGTCGTCGATCTTCAGCTTGTCGATGATCGGCACCGCGACCACGGCCAGCACGCCGCCGACGCCGCCGATGATGATGGCGTAGAGCGGGGTGGGCACGTCCGGACCGGCGGTGATCGCCACCAGACCGGCGAGCGCGCCGTTCAGGGACATCGACAGGTCGACCTTCTTGAACAGCACCTGCGAGGCCATCATCGCCGCGACGATACCGGCGCAGGCCGCGATGTTGGTGTTGGCGTAGACGTTGGCCATGGCCACCGCATCAGCCGCCGAACCCAGCGCCAGCTGCGAGCCGCCGTTGAACCCGAACCAGCCGAACCACAGGATGAAGGTGCCGAGCGTCGCGAGCGGCAGGTTGGAACCCGGGAACGGGTTGACCGAACCGTCGGCGTTGAACTTGCCCTTGCGCGGCCCAAGCAGGATGGCGCCGGTGAGAGCGGCCCAGCCGCCCACCGAGTGCACCAGGGTGGAACCGGCGAAGTCCTTGAAGCCCATGGAGGCGAGCCAGCCCTGACCCCACGCCCAGGAGCCGGTGATCGGGTAGATCACGGCGGTGAGCACCATGGTGAAGACCATGAAGGGCCACAGCTTCATACGCTCGGCGACGGTGCCGGAAACCACCGAGGCGGCGGTCGCGACGAACACCACCTGGAAGAACCAGTCGGACATCACCGCATAGTTGTTGCCGACCACCGGATCGACCAGCGCAGCGGTCTTGTCGGTAGCGGCGAGCAGCGCAGCCTCGGCCGGAGACGGGTCGTAGAACAGCGAGAACGTGCCGATGAAGCCGCCGTCGACGCCGGTGTACATCAGGTTGTAGCCGATCAGGTAGTACATGATGCACGCCATCGCATAGAGGGCGATGTTCTTCAGACAGATCGTGGCGGTGTTCTTGGTGCGCACCAGACCGGCTTCCAGCATGGCGAAGCCGGCGGCCATCCACATCACCAGAGCGCCGTGAATCAAAAACGAAAAAGTGTTGAAAGAGAAAGCGGTTTCCGGATCCACCGCGGCCTGGGCGACGCCGGTGGTCGCCACCACCCCGAGGGTGGCCAGGGCCGGGAGCGCGGCCAGGGTTTTGCTGATCTTCATTGCTAAGTGTCTCCTCAAAGCGCTTCGGCGTTGGTCTCGCCCGTGCGAATGCGCACCACCTTGGCGATATCGGTAATGAACACCTTGCCGTCGCCGATCTTGCCGGTCTTGGCGGTGCTGACGATGGCGTCAACGACGGTGTCGACCATGTCGGCGGGAACCGCGACTTCGATCTTCACCTTGGGCAGAAAATTCACCACGTATTCGGCGCCACGATAAATCTCGGTCTGGCCCTTCTGGCGGCCAAAACCCTTGACCTCGGTCACCGTCAAGCCCTGAATCCCGAGAGGCGTCAGCGCCTCGCGGACATCATCCAGCTTGAACGGTTTGATGATCGCAGTGACGAGCTTCATCCGTTCTCCTCCACATCTCGCTACGGCGGGTGAGGCCGCCTCCCTCTCACGCAGCCTCCCTGCGCGTGCCGCCAGCAATACAAGCTGCGTGCCACTTCTCGGACGCACCGGCGGCAAAAAAATAATCTTTTATCGGTAAGGCGTTAGGATATTTCCCGAAACGGGAGCGGCCTTTATCCGTGCGGACGGCCGGGTCTTCTGCACAAAATCAGGTCAAAAATCGAGACCGCTTTTCCGTCGCCCCCTCCCCGCCCTTCGCCAAACTCCGCGAGGGGCGGCTGGAGGTTTTCCAGGTTCCCTGAAAATCTTGTATCATCAAATAGATATATGCAAATCACCGAGATTTCCGCAGTGGCGCCAGCCGTTCCGGAAGACCGATTAAAAAATATGCAATAAAACCGGCAGACAGCACGACGGCGCCGGGGAAACCCCCGGCGCCGCACGCGTTTTCGCCGTTGCCCGGCCGCCTACTGCACCAGCGTCTCGCCGTGCAGGGCAAAGTCCAGGCCGCCGATCTCCTCCTCCTTGCTGACCCGCAGGCCCACCGTGAGATCCAGCGCCTTGAGGATGACGAAGCTGCCGATCCCCGACCAGGCGATGGTGACAAGCGCGCCCTTGATCTGCACCCACACCTGCATCGCGTTGCCGTCGATCAGGCCGGACTTGCCCGCGCCGCCGACGGCGGCCACCGCGAACACCCCGGTCAGCACCGCGCCGAGCAGGCCGCCCAGGCCATGCACGCCCCAGACGTCGAGCGCGTCGTCATAGCCGAAGCGCGCCTTGAGCCAGACCACGCCCCAGAAGCAGACGAGGCCGGAGGCCGCGCCGATCAGCATCGCGCTGCCCACCGAAACGAAGCCGCAGGCCGGGGTCACCGCTACCAGGCCCGCCACCGCGCCGGAGGCCGCGCCGAGCAGGCTGGGCTTGCCGCGCACCACCCACTCCGCCAGGGTCCAGGCGCACACCGCCGCGGCGGTGGCCGCGTGGGTGTTGATCATCGCGTACCCGGCAAGGCCGCCCGCAGTGAGCGCCGAACCCGCGTTGAAGCCGAACCAGCCGACCCACAGCAGCGCCGCGCCGGTCATCGTCAGCGCCAGATTGTGCGGCGCCATGTTCTCGCTGCCGTAGCCGTGGCGCGGACCGATCATCACCGCGGCGATGATGCCCGCGACAGCGGCGTTGATGTGCACCACGGTGCCGCCCGCGAAATCCATCACGCCGTCGCCGGCGAGGTAGCCGCCCGGCCCCCACACCATGTGCGCCACCGGCACGTAGACGAAAAGCAGCCACACGCCGAGGAACAGCATCATCGCGGAGAACTTCATGCGGTCCGCCGGGCCGCCGACGATCAGCGCAGGCGTGATCACCGCGAAGGTGCACTGGAACATCACGAACACGGTTTCCGGGATGGTCGGCGCAAGCGGCGCGGGGGTATCGGGCAGGATGCCGGAAAGCAGCGTGCGGGAAAGCCCGCCAACGAAGGCGTTGCCCTCGGTGAAGGCGAGGCTGTAGCCCGCGAGCACCCAGAGAACGCTCATCCATCCGGCGGCGAACAGGCACTGAGTGAGCACCGCGAGCACGTTCTTGCGGCGCACCATGCCGCCATAGAACAGGGCAAGACCGGGGATGGTCATCATCAGCACCAGGGCCGAAGAGATGAGCAGCCAGGCGGTGTCGCCGGAATCGATCGCCGGTGCCGCGGGCGCGGCCTGGGCAAGCGCGGGGGCGGCCGGACACAGAACGGCGCCGCAGATCGCCAAAGCGGCGATCCGCCGAGTCGAATTATGCATAGGATAGCCCCCCCTCAGAGCGCTTCGGCGTCGGTTTCGCCGGTGCGGATGCGCACCACCTTGCCGATCTCCGCGACGAAGATCTTGCCGTCGCCGATCTTGCCGGTCTTGGCCGAGGCGGCGATGGCGTCGATCACCGTGTCGACCATGTCGTCGGACACCGCGATCTCGATTTTCACCTTGGGAAGGAAGCTCACCACGTATTCGGCGCCGCGATAGATCTCGGTCTGGCCTTTCTGGCGGCCGAAGCCCTTGACCTCGGTGACGGTCAGCCCCTGGATGCCCAAGGGAGTCAGGGCGGCGCGCACGTCCTCCAGCTTGAAGGGTTTGATGATGGCGGTAATCAGTTTCATTGTTCGTCTCCCACTGTGCCCGCTGATGCACGTTTCTTATGCGTGCCGCCTATATACAAACCACATGCCAAATTCCGTGACTGGCCTGCCAACAAAATCGCCCTTTCATTCCAAGGGCTCGAGGGCATGGCCGAAATGTCGCCAACCTGCCGCCCCAAGAACTTGCCTAGGAAACGGGCAGATATGCCCGCCGCTTCGCCGGGCAGGCGCACAAGAATGTAGCACGTTGCGGCGCGCCGCAGGCACGAAAAAACCCGGCCGCGAGGGACCGGGTTTTTTGCAGACGCCGTTCCGGCGGCGCTTCACGGGGTGAACAGCGCCACCTCCGGCGCATCGTGGCCGAGGCGGAGGGCCGCCTCGCGGATGGCGCGGGAAAGTTTGTCGAAGGCGCGGTTCTCGATCTGGCGCACGCGCTCGCGGCTGATGCCGTAGGACTTGCCGATGTCTTCCAGTGTCATCGGCTCGCTCTGCAGGCGGCGCAGACGGATGATCTCCGCCTCGCGATCGGACAGGCCGCGCATCGCATCGGCGATCAGGCGCTTGCCGAGGTCGTTCTCCTGGCGGGAGGTCATCTCGTCTTCCTGGTTGGGGCGGGAATCGACGAGCAGCTCGATGCGCTCCATGCCGCCTTCCTCGCCCACCGGCGCGTTCAGGGTCGCATCCGGGCGCGCCAGGCGACGGTTCATCGTCACCACCTCGTGCTCCGGCACGCCGAGCTCCTCGGCGATCTGCGTCACCTCGGAGGGAGCGAGATCGCCCTCTTCATAACGGCCGAGCGCCGCCTTGGCGCGCCGCAGGTTGAAGAACAGCTTCTTCTGCGCCGCAACCGTGCCGATCTTCACCATCGACCAGCTGTTGAGGATGTATTCGTTGATCGCCGCCTTGATCCACCACATCGCATAGGTGGACAGGCGGAAGCCGCGTTCGGGGTCGAACTTCTTCACGGCGCGCATCAAACCGACGTTGCCTTCGGAAATCAGGTCGGCCACCGGCAGGCCATAGTGCCGGTACCCCATCGCGATCTTCGCGACGAGACGCAGGTGGCTGGTCACCAGCTTGTGCGCGGCCTCGATATCGCCATGCTCGGAGAAACGGCGGGAGAGCATGTACTCCTCCTCCACCGGAAGAACCGGGAACGCCCGGATCGCCCGCAGATAGGACTGCAAGCCGCCTTCATCGGAAATCGCCGGAACGCTGATCGTCGTCATTGCTTGGGCTCCTTGCTACCAACCAGAGGTGGACGCTGTTCGGACGGGAAACAAATCCCCATCGCGCCCGTCTCTCCCAAACGCAGGGGGAAGCGGGGCGGATCGACGCGAGCGGTCCTAAAAGCCGTGGCGAGAACGAACGATCGGAAAAGCCTGGATCATCATATCCTCCATTGAGCAACATGAGTTCCGATTCGACCCGGCTGCCCTTGCACACCGGGTAGGTCGGCCTAGACGGGTAGCACCGACCCCTTAAAGATACAGGAAATCCTCCCGCTTGCAAGTCCCCTTGCTCTACTCGGTTATGAGAGCTGTCTCACAAAAGCGGACGCTTTCCCCAAGTCTCGGAGATTCCTTCCGGCTGCGGCCTTGCGGTGGCGGCGGCTTCATGAAAAAGTCATGAAGCGCTCAGGGTTTTTCAAGGGCGCAATACGCCACCATGGGGGAGAAATCAGCGATGATACCGGCGAATCGGGCGGCTGCCGCCCTGGCCGCGTGCCTTACGCTTGCGGGCGGCGCCACTCTTGCTCACGCCGCCGACGTGCCCAAGGCGGTGCGCGCCTGCGTCGCCTGCCATACCTTCACCAAGGGTGGGGAATCGAAAATCGGCCCTAACCTCTTCGGCATTTTCGGCAAACCCGCCGCCGCGGTGCCCGTTTTCACCCGCTACGGCGAAGCGATGAAGGCCGCCGCGGCCAAAGGCCTCACCTGGACAGCGGAAAACCTCGAGGCCTACGTGGACAACCCGGTCGCCTTCCTCAAGGCCGCCTCCGGCGACCCGGATACCCGCACCAACATGATCGCACGCATCCGCAAACCCGCCGACCGCGCCGCCATCGTCGCCTACCTGAAAGGCCTCAAGGACTAGGCTCTCGAAAACAAGAGCTTTGCGGAGGGTCGCGGACCCTCCGCGCCTCCCATACCTTTTGGTTTTTGCGCGCAGCGCCATAGAACCATCACGCGGCGTGACGGTTGATAGCCGCTACGCGGCGAATAGCTAATGGGAGGTCCGGAGGGACCGAGTCCCTCCGGGCGGGGCGCGGGGCGGCAGCCCCGCAAATCAGCCCGAGAGTTCCTCGCGCAGGATTTCCAGTTCCAGCCAGCGGTCTTCCGCCGCGGCGCGTTCCGTGGCGAGGGCGGCAAGGCGCGCGGTCGCGGCGGAGAAGCCCGCCGCATCGCGGGCGAAGAAACCGGGGTCGGCGAGGCGTTTCTCCAGATCTTCCTGCTCCGCCTCCAGCGCCGCGAGACGCGCGGGCAGGCCTTCCCACTCGCGCTGGTCCTTGTAGGAGAGCTTGGCCGCCTTGCGCGGCGGCTCGGCGCGCTGCGGCTTCGGCTTCGCCGCGGCGGGCTTGGCCGCCTCCGCCGCGGCGCGGCACTGCCGCCGGTAGTCGGAAAAGCCGCCGACGTATTCGCCGACCCGGCCGTCGCCCTCCAGCGCCCAGATCGCGGTGGCGACGCGGTCGAGGAAGTCGCGGTCGTGGCTGACCACCAGCACCGTGCCCTCGTAGTCGGAGAGGGTTTCCTGCAGCAGGTCCAGGGTCTCCATGTCGAGGTCGTTGGTCGGTTCGTCGAGGACCAGCAGGTTGGACGGCTTGGCGAGCGCGACGGCAAGCAGCAGGCGGTTCTTCTCGCCGCCGGAGAGCGAGCCCACCGGGCTTTTCGCCAGCGCGTCGTCGAACAGGAAGTCGCGCATATAGGAAACCACATGGCGCGGGCGGCCGCGCACCATCACCTGGTCGCCGCCCTGCGGGCACAGGGTCTCCCACACCGTGGCGGTGTCGGAGAGCGCCGCCCGCCCCTGATCGAGATAGACCGTGGTGAGGTTGGTGCCGAGGCGCACCGAGCCGGTATCCGGCGGCAGTTCGCCCATCAGCAGCTTCAGCAGGGTCGATTTGCCCGTGCCGTTGGCGCCGACGATGCCGATGCGGTCGCCGCGCAGCACCTTGAGCGAGGTCGGCAGCACCACCGGCGCGCCCTGCCAGGCATAGGAGATCTCCGTCGCCTCCAGCACCAGCTTGCCGGAGAGTCCGCCCGCCTCGGCGGTGAGTTTGACCGAGCCCAGGCGGGCGCGCTGTTCGGCGCGGTCGCGGCGCAGGTCCGCCAGCGCCCGCAGGCGGCCCTGGTTGCGCTTGCGCCGCGCGCTGATGCCCTGGCGCGACCACACCGTCTCCTCGGCGATCTTCTTGTCGAGGCGGGCGCGCTCCGCCGTCTCCTGTTCCAGCAGGCCCTCCGCCCAGTCCTCGAAACCGGCGAAGCCCGCGTCCAGGCGGCGCGCCACGCCGCGGTCCAGCCACACCGTCTGGCGGGTCAGCCGGGTGAGGAAGGCGCGGTCGTGGCTGATCATCACCACGCCGCCGGTGAACCCGGCGAGGCGATCCTCCAGCCATTCGATGGCGGGCAGGTCGAGGTGGTTGGTCGGCTCGTCGAGGAGCAGGATGTCCGGGTCGCCCACCAGCGCGCGGGCGAGCGCGACGCGGCGGCCCTCGCCGCCCGAGAGCGCGTCGGGGGAAGCCTCCGGCGGCACCCCGAGCTCGCCGAGGATGGCGGCGACGCGGAAGGTTTCCGCCGGATCGGCCAGTCCCTCCGCCACCACCTCTCCCGCGCTGGCGCGGCCTGCGAAGTCCGGTTCCTGCGGCAGATAGGCCAGCCGCGCGCCGGGCTGCACGAAGCGGTCTCCGGCGTCGGCGGAAACCAGGCCCGCCGCCACCTTGAGCAGGGTCGATTTGCCCGCGCCGTTGCGCCCGACCAGACAGATGCGGTCGCCGCGGGAGACCGCAAGCTCCGCGCCGTCGAACAGGACCTTGGTTCCGAAACGCAGGGAAAGCCCCCGCACATGCATCAACGGTGGCGCCACGCCGATCCCCGCTTGCTGTTGTCCGCCCCTGCACATACCGCCCGCGAAGCCGCGGGGCAACCGCCGCGTCCGCCGCGGCGGCGAAATCCTCTGTGCAGGGCTGTGTGAGGTGAATTCCTTTCCTTAATCGAATTATATATTTTCATAATATTGACAAGAACAGTTTTTGTGCAAAACGCTCAAAATATTGTCATTTTCGTTTTTGTTTACATCTATCGCAAACTGTGTATTGCCTTTCATAATATGGCGTCTGTCGCATTTGGGGAGCGATGATGAAAAAACTTCGTGACACTTCGATTAAGCTGAAGATCTGGGGCGGATTTCTGATTCTTCTCGGATTCCTCGTCCTCATCGCCGGTGTTTCCAATCTGCGTTTTTCCGGCCTGCGCGGCGACATCGCCGCCTATCAGGCGGTCGAGGCGGAAACCGCGAAAGACTCGGAGATCAAAGCGCAAACCCTGCAGACCCAGGTTCTGGTGC
>JBFWJB010000085.1:0-10119 GCA_050253435.1 Rhodospirillaceae bacterium | reverse complement strand
GTGACGCGGATCGCCTCGCGCACCACCTGTTCCTCGTCGAGGAGGCGGTCGCTTTCGTCGGCGATGAGGAATTCGTAGCTCTCGGCGACCGTGGTCTTGCGCTTTTTCGTCGCGCCGCCGAAGGCCTTGCCGAAGATGTCGTTGAGGTTGAGGACGCCCATCTGCGCGCCCGGCATGGTGGGCAGGTCGAAGGTGGGGAGCGATGCGCCCGCCGTATCCTTGACCTCGATTTCGATGGTGCGCGAGTCGAGTTCGCCCTGGCGCAGCATGACGCGGAACTTCTGGCGGGTTTCCGGGTTGGCGGATGCGCCGACCAGGGCGTCGAGGACGCGTTCCTCCGCCGCGCCCTCGGCCTTGGCGCGGACATCCTGGCGCAGGCGGGTGCGGGTGGATTGGATGGCGTTTTCCAGAAGGTCGCGGATGATGCTTTCCACATCGCGGCCGACGTAGCCGACCTCGGTGAACTTGGTGGCTTCCACCTTGATGAACGGGGCCTGGGCGAGCCTGGCGAGACGGCGGGCGATTTCCGTCTTGCCGACGCCGGTGGGGCCGATCATCAGGATGTTTTTCGGCAGGATTTCCTCGCGCAGGCCCTCGGGCAGCTGCTGGCGGCGCCAACGGTTGCGCAGCGCCACGGCGACGGCGCGCTTGGCGTCCGTCTGGCCGACGATGTGCCGATCCAGTTCCGAAACGATTTCGCGGGGGCTGAACACGGTCATAGGCTTTCGATCACGATGTTGCGGTTGGTGTAGATGCAGATATCAGCGGCGATTTCCACGGCGCGCCGCGCAATCGCCTCGGCGTCCATATCGTCGCGGTCGAGCATGGCGCGCGCCGCGGCGAGCGCGTAGGGCCCGCCGGAGCCGATGCCGATCAGCGAGTCATCGGGTTCCAGCACGTCGCCGGTTCCCGAGAGGATGAGCGAAGTTTCGGCATCGGCCACCGCCATCATCGCCTCGAGGCGGCGCAGGTAGCGGTCGGTGCGCCAGTCCTTGGCGAGTTCGACACAGGCGCGGGTGAGCTGACCGGGGAAGCGTTCCAGCTTCGCCTCCAGGCGTTCGAACAGGGTGAAGGCGTCCGCCGTCGCGCCGGCGAACCCGGCGAGGACGCGGCCGTCGCCGAGGCGGCGGACCTTGCGCGCGGTGGATTTGACCACGGTGTTGCCGAGCGTCACCTGGCCGTCGGCGGCGATGACGACGCGCCCGGCCTTGCGGATCGAAACCACGGTGGTTCCGTGCCAGGATTGCGGTTCCAAAGGGGAATACTCCCTGTCGTGAGAGGACAGGGATGCAATGTAAGGCCGGTGGCGCCGAAACGCCACCGTCGCGGTTGGGATCAGGCGTCCGCCTGGGCCATCGCCTTGATCAGGGCGAACACCTGGGCGCGCGCCCGCTCGTTGCGGATTTTCCAGTAGTTGCGCACCAGCTCCAGGGTTTCGGTGCGCGACAACGGATCGTCGGAGAAGCTTTCCTCCTCGGCGAGCGCCGACGGCGCGCCCGCGCCGTCGAAGGTGTCCGGCAGGACGCCGTAGCGTTCCTCCGCCACCTGGGCGTTGACGTCCTGGAAGAAGAAGCTGATCGGCACCGAGAGCACGTGCCCGATGTCGTAAAGGCGGCTGGCGGAGACGCGGTTGAAGCCGCGTTCATACTTTTGGATTTGCTGGAATGTCACTCCAACGGAGGCGGCAAGCTGCTCTTGGGTCATGCCCACCAGATTGCGGCGCAGACGGATTCTTTGCCCGACATGAACATCGATCGGGTCCGGACCGTTTTCCGTCACGACATTCTTGGGTAAGCGACGTTCGATCATGGGACTGGAATCTCTCAAGGGGGGTATCGGGGAGATTTTGGTTGACTGCATGCATACGTGCGTTTTTTTGCCGCTGTCAATGGGCATCGCGGCATTCCCCGCAAAACCCGGACAGTTTGCGTAAATTGCGCAAGCATTGGCGGAGCAAGGATTTGCCTCTCCTCCCGCATTCCTGTAATACACCCAGGGAAAGCATGCGGGGCGCGGAAGGAGCCGCGCCGCCAGCGGAGGAAACGGTATGAGAACCGCAACGGTCGAACGGGTGACGCGGGAAACCGCGATCTCGGTGACGGTGAACCTGGACGGCGACGGAGTCTACGATATCGAGACCGGCGTCGGCTTTCTCGACCACATGCTGGAGCAGCTCTCCCGCCACAGCCTGATCGACCTCACGGTCAAGGCCAAGGGCGACCTGCACATCGACGCGCACCACCTCACCGAGGACAGCGGGCTGGCCATCGGCACGGCGATCGCCCAGGCGCTCGGCGACCGCGCCGGAATCCGCCGCTATGGCGACGCTCTAATCCCTATGGACGAGACTCTGGCGCGCTGCGCCATCGACCTCTCCAACCGGCCGTATCTGGTGTGGCGGGTGGCGCTGCCGCAGGCGCGGCTGGGGACCATGGAGACCGAGCTGTTCAAGGAGTGGTTCCAGGCGTTCGCGCAGACCGCCGGGGCGACCCTGCACATGGAGTCGCTCTACGGCGGCAACACCCACCATATCGTCGAGGCGTGCTTCAAGGCGCTGGCCCGCGCGCTGCGCGTTGCGGTGGAGATCGACCCGCGCGCCGCCACCGCGGTGCCCTCCACCAAGGGCGTGCTCGGCGGCACCCTGCATGCGGAGGCGCCGGACCGGCTATGACGCGGACCGTCGCTATCGTCGATTACGGCTCGGGCAACCTGCGTTCGGCGGCCAAGGCGTTCGAACGCGCCGCCGCCGAGGCGGGGCTGCCGCTTTCCATCGTCGTCACCGACGATGCGGCGGCGATCCGCGCGGCGGAGCGCATCGTTCTGCCCGGCGTGGGCGCATTCGGCGATTGCCGCGCCGGGCTGATGGCGCGGGGCGGCCTGGCCGAGGCGCTCACCGAAGCGGTGCTGGCCGAAAAGAAGCCTTTCTTCGGCATCTGCGTCGGCATGCAGCTGCTCGCCGCCGAGGGCCACGAGCACGGCACTCACCCCGGCCTCGGGTGGATTCCGGGCGAGGTGTCGCGCCTGGCGGAAGGGCCGGGCCTGAAGATTCCGCACATGGGGTGGAACAGCCTGACGCTCACCGCCGGGGGCGCGGCGCATCCGGTGTTGCGCGGCCTGCCCGCCGATGCGCAGGTCTATTTCGTGCACAGCTATGCGCTTTTCCCCGCCGATGCGGCGGACGTGCTGGCCACCACCGACTACGGCGGACCGGTCACCGCGGCGGTGGGGCGCGGCAACATCGTCGGAACCCAGTTCCATCCGGAAAAGAGCCAGGCGGTCGGCCTGGCGGTGATCCGCAACTTCCTCACCTGGACGCCCGCGCCATGATTCTCTTCCCCGCCATCGACCTCAAGGACGGCGCCTGCGTGCGTCTTTTCAAAGGCGAAATGAACCAGGCGACGGTGTTCAACGCCTCGCCCGCGGACCAGGCGGCGCGCTTCATCGTCACCGGGTGCTCGTGGATTCACGTCGTCGATCTCAACGGCGCGTTCGCCGGCAAGCCGGTGAACGCCGCGGCGGCGGAGGCGATTCTGGAAATCGCCACGGAGAACGACGTGAAGGTGCAGCTCGGCGGCGGCATCCGCGACGAGGCGACCATCGAGGCCTGGCTTTCGCGCGGAGTCGAGCGGGTGATTCTCGGCACCATCGCGGTGCGCGACCCGGATTTCGTTACCAAAGCCTGCAAGCGCCACCCCGGCCGCATCGCCGTGGGCATCGACGCGCGCGACGGCTTCGTCGCGGTGGAGGGCTGGGCCGAGACCTCGCAGATCACCGCGGAGGACCTCGCCTGCCGTTTCGCCGACGCGGGCGTGGCGGCGATCGTCCACACCGACATTTCGCGCGACGGCGCGATGGGCGGCGCCAACGTCGCCGCCTCGGCCAAGCTCGCCGCGGCCTGCGGCCTGCCGGTGATCGTTTCCGGCGGCGTGGCGGGGATGGACGACATCCGCGCCGTGGCGGCGGAACGCAAGAGCGGCCTGATCGGCGCCATCGCGGGCCGCGCCCTCTACGACGGCAAGCTCGACCTGCGG
The DNA here is from genome assembly GCA_050253435.1 of Rhodospirillaceae bacterium. Taxonomy (GTDB): domain Bacteria; phylum Pseudomonadota; class Alphaproteobacteria; order Rhodospirillales; family Rhodospirillaceae; genus Oleispirillum. Next base: position 6,088 of record JBFWJB010000085.1, on the reverse strand, counting down.
GAGGCGATCGCCATCCTGGGGGCAGCCTGACCATGCTCAGCATGCGCATCATCCCCTGCCTCGACGTCAAGGACGGGCGGGTCGTCAAGGGGGTCAACTTCGTCGACCTGATCGATGCGGGCGACCCGGTGGAGCAGGCCCGCGTCTACGACGCGGCGGGGGCGGACGAACTCTGCTTCCTCGACATCACCGCAAGCTCCGACAACCGCGACACCCTCTACGACGTGGTGCGCCGCACCGCCGAGCAGTGCTTCATGCCGCTGACCGTCGGCGGCGGGGTGCGCGCGGTGGAGGACATCCGCAGGCTCCTGCTGGCCGGGGCCGACAAGGTCTCGATCAACACCGCGGCGGTGCACCACCCGGAGTTCGTGCGCGAGGCGGCGGAAAAGTTCGGCAACCAGTGCATCGTCGTCGCCATCGACGCGAAGCAGACAGCCCCCGGTAAGTTCGAAATTTTCACCCACGGCGGGCGCAAGCCCACCGGCATCGATGCGGTGGAATGGGCGCGCCGAATGACCACATATGGTGCAGGTGAGATCCTGCTCACCTCGATGGACCGCGACGGCACGCGGCAGGGCTTCGACATCGCGCTGACGCGCGCGGTTTCCGACGCCGTTTCCGTGCCGGTGATCGCCTCCGGCGGGGTCGGCAACCTGGACCACCTGGTGGAAGGCATCCGCGACGGCGGTGCGACGGCGGTGTTGGCCGCCTCGATCTTCCACTTCGGGCACTATTCCATTCCGGAGGCGAAAGCGTATCTCGCCGCCGCCGGAATTCCGGTGCGTTCGGTACGGACGGCCTGAGCCCGCGGCCGGGCTGCGGCCGCTCCGCGTTTTCCCGTCACCCGTGCCGAGGATGGACACCCGTGATTGCCGGCGAACGCTCTCCTCCCGCCTGGTTCCCCCTGTTCGCGAAGCTGTTCGCCGTATTCGCGGCCATGGTGCTGATCGTCTGCCTTGGCTTTTTCGAAATTCGCCGCCAGAACCGCCTGACGCAGATGGAAGCCGCCGAATCCCTGGTGGTGACGGCGCAGACCACGGCGATGGGCGACGCGCTGCACCGCATCCGCGCCGACCTGCTCATCCTCAGCCGCCAGAGCGAGCTCGCCGCCGCCGCGCCGGGGTCCCCGGCGCTCGCCGCGCTGGCGCGGGAATATGCCGAATTCGCGCACGCCACCGGCCTTTACGACACCATCCGCCTGCTCGACCCCTCCGGAAAGGAACTGATCGGGGTTTCCGACATCGAGGGCGAGATCAGCTTCCGCATGCATACCGGACACGATCCCTTCTCGCCGCTGGAACGCGCCGCGGTGCTGCGCATGGCGCCCGGCGGCATGCTGATGCTCGACCACTCCCACAGCGACCCCGCCTCGCCGCGGCCGCTTTTGCGCTTCGCCACCACAGCCACCGCCTCCGGGCGGGCGCCCACCCACATCGTCGAGGCCGCTTACCGCGCCGACGTGCTGCTCGACCAGCTGGCGCAGATCGGCGCGCACACCACCAACACCCTGATCGTCGCCGACCGCGAGGGCCTGTGGCTGGCGCACCCCAAGGCCGCCGCCCTGACCTGGGGCTTCAGCTACAAAAGCTTCGCCGAGGCGAAGCTGCCGCAGCTCTACCCCGTCGCCTGGGGCCGCATCCAAAGCGAGGAGAACGGCGTCATCCGGGTCAAGGACGGGGTCTTCGTGTTCCGCACCGCGCACCCGGCGGTCAAGGGTTTCTGGGGGCTGCGCCCCGACGGCGAACCCGCGCCGGAGGCCTCGGAATGGAAGATCGTCTCCTTCCTCTCGCCGGAGGCTCTGGCGGAGATGCGAAACGACATCTTCCAGACCCTGCTGCCCTTCGCCTTCGCCTCGGTCCTCGCGCTCGGCCTGGGGGCATGGATCTTCGCGGTGCTGTGGGCCGAGCGCCGCCACCGCCACATCCGCCTGCTGCAACGCGCCTCCACCGACCCGCTCACCGGCGCGCTCAACCGCGCCGCCTTCGACGAACGCCTCGCCGCCGCCGCCGCGCGCTACGAAGAGACGGGCGAGGGCTACGCCCTGATCTTCGCCGACCTGGACGAGTTCAAGGAGATCAACGACATCTACGGCCACGAGACGGGCGACGCCTGCCTGCGCGAAACGGTGGCGCGCATCCGCGCCTGCATCCGCGACAGCGATGCGGTGGGCCGCATCGGCGGCGACGAGTTCGTCGTCCTCCTCGCCCCGTGCAAAACCCGCACCGCGGCGGTGGCGGTACGGAGCAAAATCACCCGGCGCATGGCAACCGCGGCGGCAGGGGTTGCGGCCGGGCCGATCCGCGCCAGCCTCGGCCTCGCCGTCTGCCCCGACGACGGCGAAAGCATCGAATTGCTTTTGCGCATCGCCGATCAGGACATGTATGGTGCGAAGCGGAACCACCGGGCCCGGCCCGAAGCTCCGCCGGTTCGCCCCAAAGGAAAGCGCCACGCACCATGACCGACCACCCGCTCGACGCCCTCGCCGCCACCATCGCCGCCCGCAAGTCCGCCGATCCCGCCGCCTCGTACACCGCGAAGCTGTTCGCCAAGGGGCGCAACAAGATCGCGCAGAAGGTGGGCGAGGAAGCCGTCGAGCTGGCGATCGCCGCGTGCGCCGAGCCGGACAAGATCGTGCCGGAAAGCGCCGACCTGCTCTACCACGTGCTGGTGCTGTGGGCCGACGCCGGAATCTCCCCCGATGCCGTGTGGGCGGAGCTTGCGGCGCGGGTCGGAACCTCCGGCCTCGAAGAAAAGGCGAAGAGGCCGAAAAACTGACGCAGCAAGCCGTTGCGCCGTTTCGTTAATCAAGGAGACGAGAGTGGCTTACGATCCGAACAACGTGTTCGCGAAAATCCTGCGCGGCGAAATTCCCTGCAAGAAGGTGCTGGAAACTGAGCACGCGCTCGCCTTCCACGACATCAATCCCTTGGCGCCCCTGCATGTTCTGGTGATTCCCAAAGGCGCGTACGTGTCCATGGCGGACTTCTCCGCCAATGCCTCGGCGGAGGAAATCACCGGATTCGTGCGCGCCGTCGGCGAGACCGCGCGCATGCTCGGAGCGGAAGCCGACGGCTACCGGATTTTAAGCAACGTCGGGTTGAATGGTGGCCAGGAAGTGCCACACCTTCACGTGCACGTGTTCGCCGGCAGGCCGCTTGGCCCGATGCTCGCCAAACGCGATTAATGCGTTGATATAAAAAGGCTATTCTGCCGTTTATGCTTGCTGCGGCCGGGAAACCTCCCGGCCGCGGCGGCGTTTTCGGGGACGTTTGCGGCAGAATAACTGCAATCGCGGTTATTCGCATTTTAGGACGTTCCAGACAACCAATGAATTCTGCGGAGTCGCAAGCCTGTAACACACCTTCCCACCGCCGAATCGACGGCGACGCGACTCGCAGAAGCACCCCCGTCACCCCGCCGCGCCCCCACGGGACGCGCCGCGAATCCCGCGCCGAAACCCGCCATGACGCACGGCGTGGAAGATTCGGCGGCGAATCGGTCGCTACGCGCCACATGCCGCAAAGATTTTGTGGTCTTATCGAGGATTCGCCGCAATCCCTAGGCTTTCCGCCATCGTTTCGTGCCCAGGGACGGGCTTTCGCGCTATCATTGCCCGCCCCAAAGCCGCGAAAAAGGAATTCCGCAATGACTCCGAAGGATTTGGTGCGCGCCTGGGTGGACGCCTTCAATCGCGCCGACGCCGACGCCCTCGCCGCGCTCTACCATGAGGACGCGATCAACCATCAGGTGGCGCAAGACCCGGTGGCAGGCCGCGACGCGATCCGCAAAATGTTCGCCCGCGAATTCGCCGCCGCCGAAATGGTCTGTATCGTCGAAGCCCTCTATGCCGACGGCGACGTCGCCATCCTCGAATGGCGCGACCCCCTCGGCCTGCAAGGCTGCGGCTTCTTCCACGTCAAAGACGGCAAAATCGCCTTCCAACGCGGTTATTGGGACAAACTCACCTTCCTCCGCCAACACGGCCTGCCGGTTGCGTGAGGAAGGTAGGCCGTTGGAAAACCAAACTTTGCGGAGGGACTCGGTCCCTCCGCACCTCCCATAACTTTATGGTTTTTGCGCGAAGCGCCATAAGCCCGTGCGGTCGCCACGGGAGGTGCTGCCTGCCGCTTCGCGGCGAAAAAACATATGGGGTGCGCGAGGGGACCGAGTCCCCTCGCAAAGTTTTTTCTTTCCCGCCTACTCGCCGAACGCCAGACGCAGGCCCAGGGCGGCGAACACGGCGGCGAAGCCGCGTTTCAGCCAGGCAAGCACGGCGGGCGACTCCAGGACCTTCTGCCGCGCCGCGGCGGCGCAGAGGCCATAGACCACGAACACGGCGAAGGTCATGGCCATGAACACCGCGCTGAGCAGCAGCATTTGGCGCGCCGGGTCCGTGGCGGGATCGACGAACTGCGGCAGGAAGGCGAAAAAGAACAGGGTGAGCTTGGGGTTGAGCAGGTTGAGGGCGATGCCGCGCAGCACCGGGTGGCCGCGCCGCCGCGCCGCCGGAACCGTGAGGGACTGCGGCTTCGCCGCGTCGCGCCACAGGCCCCAGGCGAGGAAGCCGAGGTAGAGCGCGCCGAGGATGCGCATCGCCTGGAAGGCCACGGCCCCGGCGTGCAGCACTGCGGCGAGCCCCAGAAGACAGGCCGCGAGGTGCGGCACGATGCCCAGCGTGCAGCCGAAGGCGGCGACGATGGCGGCGCGCCGCCCGTGCAGAAGGCCGCAGGAGACGGTGTAGATCACCCCGGTGCCGGGCATCAGCACCACGACCAGCGCGGTGAGCAGGAAGGGCAGGGTAATCATTTGCGGTTTACTCCATGCGGCGGGCGGCGGCGGGAGGTAAGTGCCTCGGCGAGGTGCGGGCGTTCCACCGCCTCCGCCCCGGCGAGGTCGGCAATGCTGCGCGCCACCTTGATGACGCGGTGATAGCCCCGCGCCGACAGCTTGAATCGCGCCGCCGCTTCGGCGAGGAAGCTGCGGTCGGCGGCGGAAAGCGGCGCCAGTTCCTCCAGAGCGCGGCCTTCCAGGTCGGCGTTGAGCGTGAGCCCCGGCCGCCCGGCGAAGCGCGCCGCCTGGCGCGCCCGCGCCGCCGCCACCCGCGCCGCCACGGCGGCGGTGGATTCGCCGGGGCGCAGGCTTTCCAGCTCCCACGGATCGACCCGGCCCACCGCCACGTGCAGGTCGATGCGGTCGAGGAAGGGACCGGACAGGCTGTTCTGATATTCCTCGGCGCACACCGGCGCGCGGCGGCAGGCAAGCGCCGGGTCGTCCAGGTGGCCGCAGCGGCAGGGATTCATCGCGCCGATCAGCTGCACCCGCGCCGGATAGGTGACGTGGCGGTTGGCCCGCGCCACCGAAACCGTGCCGCTCTCCAGCGGCTGGCGCAGACTTTCCAGCACTGCGCGGGGGAACTCCGGCAGTTCGTCGAGGAACAATACCCCGAGGTGCGCCAGCGAAACCTCCCCCGGCCGGGCGCGCAGGCCGCCGCCCACCATCGCGGCGGGGGAGCACGAATGATGCGGCGCGCGGAACGGCCGGTGCCGCACCAGGCCGCCCTCCGGCAGTTCGCCCGCGACCGAATGCACCATGCTGACGTCCAGCGCCTCGCGCGGCGCCAGCGGCGGCAAAAGCCCCGGCAGGCGGCGCGCCAGCATCGACTTGCCGGAGCCGGGCGGCCCCACCATCAGCATGTTATGACCCCCGGCGGCGGCGATCTCGAGCGCGCGCTTCGCGGTTTCCTGCCCCTTCACGTCGGCGAGGTCGGGCACCGGCAACGCCTCCGCCGGGTCGCCCGGCGCGGCGGGCGGCACCACGATCTCCCCCTTGAGGAACCCCACCGCCTGCATCAGGTCGGCAAAGGCGTAGGTGTCGCCGCCGCCCGCCCAGGCCGCCTCGCCGCCCTGCGCCGCCGGGCAGATCAGCCCGCGCTCGTGCGCATGAGCGGAAATCGCCGCGGGCAGAACCCCGGACACCGCGCTGATCCGCCCGTCCAGCGACAGCTCGCCCATCACCGTGTAATTGAGAATCTCTTCCGCCGGGACCAGGTTCATCGCCGAGAGAATGCCGAGCGCGATCGGCAGGTCGA
>JBFWJB010000084.1:0-10182 GCA_050253435.1 Rhodospirillaceae bacterium | reverse complement strand
TAATTTCTACTGGTTTCTAAAGGAGTGCGAGTGGCGCTTCAATGGCGGCTCACACAAACAGCTGCTAACCCAGCTTAAACGCTGGTATAAATCGACTAAGCATTAACCCTTAGCTGCTTCAGCCCCTTAGTTTTTGCGCGTAGCGCCATAAGCCTGTGTCGGCTGCAACGGAAGGCGTTGCCTGCCGCTACGCGGCGAAAAAATTTATGGGAGGCCCGGAGGGACCGAGTCCCTCCGGAAAGTTTTGGTTTTTCCCGGAAGTTACGCCTGCGCCCCGTCTTCCGCCCCGGCGATACGGGCGGCGAGGGAGGCGGCCATGAAGCGGTCGAGGTCGCCGTCCAGCACGCCCTGCACGTCGGAGGTTTCCACCTCGGTGCGCAGGTCCTTGACCATCTGGTAGGGCTGCAGCACGTAGGAGCGGATCTGGTGGCCCCAGCCGATGTCGGTTTTGGCGGCTTCCAGGGCGTTGGCCTTTTCCTCGCGGATCTGCAACTCGCGCTCGTAGAGGCGGGCCTTCAGCATGTCCCAGCAGCGCGCCCGGTTCTGGTGCTGCGAGCGTTCCATCTGGCACTGCACGACGATGCCGGTCGGGTTGTGGGTGATGCGCACCGCGGAGTCCGTCTTGTTGATGTGCTGGCCGCCCGCCCCGGAGGCGCGGTAGGTGTCGATGCGGCAGTCCTTTTCCTCGACCACGATGTCGATGGTGTCGTCGATCACCGGGTAGACCCAGACCGAGGAGAAGCTGGTGTGCCGCCGCGCCGCGGAATCGAACGGCGAGATGCGCACCAGGCGGTGCACGCCGCTTTCCGTCTTCATCCAGCCGTAGGCCCCGGCCCCGGTAAAGCGCAGGGTGACGGACTTGATGCCCGCCTCTTCGCCTTCGCTCTCTTCCAGGTATTCCACCTTGAAGCCGCGGCGTTCCGCCCAGCGTACGTACATGCGGGTGAGAATCTGCGCCCAGTCCTGCGCCTCGGTGCCGCCCGCGCCTGCGTGGATTTCCACATAGCAGTCGTTGCCGTCCGCCTCGCCGGAGAGCAGGGTTTCAAGCTTCAGGCGCTGCGCCTCGGCGCGCAGGCGGTCCAGCGCCGCCTCGGCGTCGGCGACGATCTCGGCGTCGTCCTCGGCCTCGCCCATCTCGATCAGCTCCAGGCTGTCGGCAAGCTCGGTCTCCAGGCGCCGGTAGCCGGAGATCGCGGTCTCGAGCTTGGTGCGCTCGCGCATCAGCGACTGGGCGCGCGTCGCGTCGTTCCAGAGGTTGGGGTCCTCGGAGAGGGCGTTCAGTTCGTCGAGACGGCGGGTGGCTTCATCCCAGTCAAAGATGCCTCCTCAGCAGGGCCATCGCCTGCTGGATTTCCTGGGCCACGGACTCGATTTCGGCGCGCATCGGCGTCTGTCCTCATTCTGTCGTCTGCGAAAGTCGGCGACTTTAATAAAGTCCGCCGGCTTTGGGAACCCCCGCATCCACGGGTTCTTCCTCCACCGGCGCGCCGGACCCGGTGACGGTGCGCGCCGAGCCGGGGGTTTCGCCGGGGCGGAAGGCCTCGAAGATCACGCTCCTGTCGCCGGGTTCGGCGCGCAGGCCGGTGTCGTGGTTGATGCGGATGAGGCGCACCCCGGGCGGAATGCGGAAGGGCGTTCCCGGCTTGTCCTTGAGCGCCGCCTCCATGAAATCCTTGAAGATCGGCGCGGCCACCGAGCTGCCGGTCTCGTGCTTGCCCAGGCTTTTCGGCTCGTCGAAGCCGACGAACACGCCGACCGCGAGGTCGGGGGAAAAGCCGACGAACCAGGTGTCCAGGCTGTCGTTGGAGGTGCCGGTCTTGCCCGCCAGCGGCTTGCCGATGGTCGAGATGCGCCGTCCGGTGCCGCGTTCCACCACGCCTTCGAGGATGTGCACGATCTGGTAGGCGGAGATCGGGTCGGCGATCTGCGGCCGGGTGTCGGGCAGTTCGGGCACCGCCTCGCCGCCGGTCCAGAAGATGCCGTTGCAACTCTCGCAGGCGCGGGTGTCGTGGCGGTAGATGGTCTTGCCGTCGCGGTCCTGGATGCGGTCGATCAGGGTCGGGGTGATGCGCTTGCCGCCGTTGACCAGCATGGCGTAGGCGGTGGTGAGCTGCAGCACCGTGGTCTCGCCCGCGCCGAGCGCCATGGAGAGCACCGGCAGCATGCGGTCGGCGACGCCGAAGCGGCGCGCCGTGGCCACCACCTTGTCCATGCCCACCGCCTCGGCGAGGCGCACCGTCATCAGATTGCGCGACTTTTCGATGCCGATGCGCAGCGTCGTCGGGCCGTAGAATTCGCCGCCGTAGTTCTGCGGTTTCCACTTCGCCTGGCCCGGGACTTCGAGCACGAAGGGCGCATCGAGGATGAGGTCGGTGGGCTTGAAGCCGTTTTCCAGAGCGGTGAGGTAGACGAACGGCTTGAACGCCGAGCCGGGCTGCCGCATCGCCTGGGTGGCGCGGTTGAATTCCGAACGGTCGTGGGAGAAGCCGCCGACCATGGCGAGCACGCGGCCGGTGTGCGGATCCATCGCCACCAGCGCGCCGTCCTCCGCCGGAATCTGCCTGAGCGCGTATTCGCCCTCCTTGTCCGTCGGCTCCACGGCGATGATGTCGCCGGGCTTGACTACGTCGGCGGGGCTTTTCGGCGCGGCGCCCACTTCCTGCTCCGGCAGGTGGCGGCGCGCCCATTTCATGTAGTCGAAGGGCACGCTGCCGCGCCGCCCGCCGACGAAGCCGATGGTCGCGCCATGGCCGGAAACCGCCAGAACCACGGCGCGCTGCCAGGTGTCGCGCAGGCCCTTGGGCAGGTCGGCGTCGCGCAGGCGGATGCCCCAGCTCTGGTCCAGGTCCACATGGCCGAGGGGGCCGCGCCAGCCGTGGCGGCGGTCATAGGCGACGAGCCCGTCGCGCAGCACGCGGGTGGCGATCGCCTGGAGGTGCGGCTCCAGCGTGGTGCGCACCGCAAGCCCGCCCTTGTAGAGCGCCTTTTCGCCGTAGCGGGCGACGAGCTCGCGCCGCACGTCCTCGGAGAAGTATTTGCCCTGGTCGAGGAATTCCGTCTCGCCTCGGTTCTTGGCGAGAAGCGGCGCGGCGAGCGCAGTCGCCGCCTCGGCGGCGGTGATCCGCCCGTCCTCGCGCATCCGTCCGATCACCCAGTTGCGGCGCGACATCGCCGCCTCGGGGTAGCGCTGCGGGTTATAGTTGTTGGGGGCCTTGGGCAGCGCGGCGAGGAAAGCCACCTCGTCCACCGAAAGCTCGTCCAGCGACTTGTCGAAATAGGCCATCGCCGCGGCGGCGACGCCGTAGGCGCCGCGCCCGAGGTAGATCTCGTTGAGGTAGAGTTCGAGGATGTGGTCCTTGCTGAACGCCTGTTCGATGCGCAGGGCGAGGATCGCCTCCTTGATCTTGCGCGACAGCGACACCTCGTTGGAAAGCAGGAAATTCTTCGCCACCTGCTGGGTGATCGTCGAGGCCCCAACCGGGCGGCGGCCGCTGCCCGCCTGCTTGAGGTTGGTCAGCGCGGCGCGCGCCACGCCCATCACGTCCACCCCGGCGTGCTCGAAGAAGCGCTGATCCTCGGCGGAGATGAAAGCGTCCACCACCACCTTGGGAATCGCCGAGTACGGCACGAAGACGCGCTTCTCGATGGCGTATTCGGTGACCAGACGTCCGTTGCCCGCGTAGATGCGGGTCATCACGTCGGGGGAATAGTTGGCAAGTTGGCGGAAATCCGGCAGGCCGCGGCCGTAGTGCCAAAACACGTAGATGCCGCCGCCGACGCCGGCAAGCGCGATCAGGACCAGAAAACTGACCACGAAGGTCAGGACACGCATCATGGCTGGACTTCCCAAAAAAACGCAAACCCGCCGAGTGGCGGGACGCCCCCATCACATACGCGATTTCCCCGGAAAACGCCACCCCCGCGCGGCGAAATGCAGGGCGTCTACGGCCGCTGCGCGCTCTGCGTCTGGTCGAAGTAGCGGTCCACCGCGTGCGCCATCGACCCGGCCAGGCGGTCGCGATAGCCCGCCTGCTGCAGCAGGCGGACTTCCTCGGAATTGGAGAGATACCCCATCTCCAGCAGCACCGAGGGAATATCCGGCGCCTTGAGCACCGCGAACCCGGCGAAGCGGTGGGTGTTGTCGAGCGTGCGCACCTGACGGCGCAGTTCGCCCACCGAAAGCGCGGCGAACTGCGCGGAGAGGTTCATCGATTCGCGCTGCGCCAGGTCGATGAGAATGCCGGTGACTTCGGGGCTTTCCTCGGAGAAATCCATGCCGGAGATGATGTCCGCTTTGTTTTCCTTGTCGGCGAGCAGGCCCGCCTCCTTGTCCGAGGCGCGCTCCGACAGGGTGTAGATGGAAAGCCCGCGGGTGCTGCGGTTGGGGTTGCTGTCGGCATGCAGGGAAATGAACAGATCGCCGTGCGCGCGGCGGGCGATGGCGACGCGCTCGCGCAGGGGAATGAAGATGTCGCGGTCGCGGGTGAGCACCACGGTGTAGCGCCCGGCCTTCTCCAGCCGCGCCTTGAGCTGCCGCGCCATGGCCAGCGTGATGTGCTTCTCGTAGACGCCGTTCACGCCGATCGCGCCGGGATCGACGCCGCCGTGGCCGGGGTCGAGCACGATCACCGGCTTGATGCCGCCGGCGCGGCGCTCACGGCTGTTGACCGCGGGTTCGGAGGCCTTTGCCGCCTGCGGCGCGCCGGGGTCGCGGCCGAGCCGCGCCATGAAGGCGTCGCGCGAGGTCGGGCGCAGATCGACGACGAAGCGCCAGCCATAGCCGCTCTGCGGCGGCAGGCTGAGGGTGCGCGCGATCTCGGCAGGCCCGGAAAGGTCGAGCACCAGACGAAAGGTGCCGGGGCGGAAGAGACCGGCGCGCAACCCGCGGATCAGGCCGGTGGGCGCGGGCATGCGCTCCGCCGCGACATGCCAGTCGAGATCGGGAAAATCGAAAACGATGCGGTACGGATCGGCGAGATTGAAGGAGCTGTGCGACGGCGAAGCGGCAAGGTCGAGAACGAGGCGCGTCGCCTCCGCACTGCCGCCCAGGCGCACCCCGGACACCGCGATCGGCGCAAGCGCGCGGGCAAGCGGCGCGCCGAAAAGGGAAAACGCCCCGGCGCCCAGCCCGGTCAGGGCGAAGGCGCGGCGCGACACCTGCGGTCCGCGCGGGGCATCCTGCGGCGGTGCGGCGGTGCGGCGGTGCGGCGGCATGCGTTCCTTCATGTCTTTCGTCGCCCGGACAAGCAGTTAGACCGAAAAGCTAACCCGAGGTCGTTCTCCAGCTTCCTAAAGTATTATAAAATGCCGAGTCGCGATGCAACCTTCGTCACAGGACGCGGGCTTTTTTTACCTCTGCGTGGTGGTCGGGCCACAGCCCGGAGTCGCCTTGCTTTCATGAAAGAAATCCCATGAATGCAATTGCGCCATTGTCCTGACACGGTTTCAAGGCTATCTTTCGGCGCGGCGCAGGCTGCGAAGTCAGCCGTCCGCGCGGCGCAGTTTCATTCCCGGTTGCCGCTCCGGATTTTCCGGAAGCGATGAACCGGCCACGAATTCAAGGCGTTAGCCAAATTCTGGAACGGAATGGACCACCGCGAAAACGGACGGCGCGCATCCGGGGTTTTACCGCCCCGGCCGCGCGGAGCTTCCGACGCTTCCGCCGCGCACACGGAACGCATGAACCGATTTGCCGGAACCAGAATGTCGATCGCCAAACCTCAACCGATTCAATCGGCTTTTTCGCTGGCCTCGACGCGACCGGACACCCGACGCCTGTCCATGACCGGCATATCCTCTGGAAACGAATACACACGCGCCGCGCCGCTGAAGGCGGCCTGCGGCGGCGTACAGTCTTGGAGCATCCCCTTTAATGGTCAAACGCATGTTGATCGACGCCACGCATCCGGAAGAGACGCGTGTGGTCGTCATGAATGGAACGCGGCTTGAGGAATTCGACGTCGAAACCTCGACGAAGCACCAGATCAAAGGAAACGTCTACCTCGCCAAGGTCGTCCGGGTCGAACCCTCCCTGCAGGCCGCTTTCGTCGATTACGGCGGGAACCGTCACGGCTTCCTGGCGTTCAGCGAAATCCACCCCGACTATTACCAGATCCCCGTCGCCGACCGGCAGCGCCTGATCGCCGAGGAGGCATCACGGCCGCACGACGAACCGCACGAAGAGCCGCACGAGGCGGAGCCCGCGCCCGCCGAGGCGCCGGAAGCCGCCGAAGTCGAAGCCGAAGCGGACGAACCGCCGCAGACGGTGGAGCACCTGGGCGGCGACGATGCGGACGAGGCCTCGGCCTCGCGCGAGCGGCAGAAACCCTATCGCCAGTACAAAATCCAGGAAGTCATCAAGCGCCGCCAGATTCTGCTGGTGCAGGTGGTCAAGGAGGAACGCGGCAACAAGGGCGCGGCGCTCACCACCTACCTCTCCCTCGCCGGGCGCTATTGCGTGCTGATGCCCAACACGCCGCGCGGCGGCGGGGTTTCGCGCAAGATCACCTCGGCCACCGACCGCCGCCGCCTCAAGGACATGATGAGCGTCCTCGACATTCCGGACGGCATGGCGGTGATCGTGCGCACCGCAGGTTCGGAGCGCTCCAAGGCGGAAATCAAGCGCGACTACGAATACCTGCTGCGCACCTGGAACGCGATCCGCACCCTGACCCTGGAATCCCGCGCCCCGGCGCTGGTCTATGAGGAAGCGACGCTGATCAAGCGGGCGATCCGCGACGTCTACGCCCGCGACATCGAGGAAGTTCTGGTGGAAGGCGACGAGGGCTACCGCATCGCCAAGGACTTCATGAAGGCGCTCACCCCCTCGCACGCCAAGAAGGTGCAGCCCTACAAGGACAGCCACATCATGCCGCTGTTCCACCGCTACCAGGTGGAAAGCCAGCTCGAGGCGCTGCACAACACCCAGGTGACGCTGAAGTCCGGCGGTTACATCGTGATCAACCCGACCGAGGCCCTGGTCTCCATCGACGTCAACTCCGGGCGCTCGACGCGGGAACGCAACATCGAGGAAACCGCCCTCAAGACCAACCTCGAAGCCTCGGATGAAATCGCCCGCCAACTGCGCCTGCGCGACCTCGCCGGCCTGGTGGTGATCGACTACATCGACATGGAGGATTCGAAGAACAACGCGGCGGTGGAGCGCCGGTTGAAGGAGGCTCTGCGCTCCGACCGCGCCCGCATCCAGGTGGGACGGATCAGCCCGTTCGGCCTGATGGAGCTGTCGCGCCAGCGCCTGCGCCCGAGCTTCGTCGAGAACTCCTACGTAATCTGCCCGCACTGCAAGGGCTCGGGGATGATTCGCTCGACGGAATCCGAAGTGGTGCGCATCCTGCGCGTCATCGAGGAGGAAGGCGTGCGCCGCCGCTCCGCCGAGATTTCGGTGACGGTGCCGATCGCCGTGGCGCTCTACATCCTCAACCAGAAGCGCGCGGCGCTGGCGGAAATCGAGACGCGCTACGGCTTCTCGGTGATCGTCAACGGCTCGGACGCGATGATGCTGGGCGAGGTGACGCTGGAACGCCTGCGCGCGCTGACCAAGGCGGAAAGCGACGCGCTGATCCCGGTGCCGTCCGAACCGCAGCCGGTGGAGCCCGAAGACGAGCTTCCGGAGGAGGAAGAGGACGAAGAGGAGGACGGCGCCCCGGCCACCGCCGAGGACGCGCAGAAGGACGGCGCGAAGAAGAAGCGCCGCCGCCGCAAGCGCCGCAGCAAGCGCACGGCGGACGAAGGCGGCGAAAGCGAGGCTGCCTCTCCGCTCGCGGTCAACGAGAACGGCACGGTCGCCGTCTCCGACGACGAGGCGGAAGCCGCAGACGCCCTACCCGCGGTGCCGGAAGGCGAAAACGGCGACCAGATGAAGAAATCGCGCCGCCGCGGCCGCCGCGGCGGCCGCCGCCGCAACCGCACCCCGAACCCGCAGAACCTGACGGTGGAAGAGGTCAACGACATCCTCTCCGACGATGCCTCCGCCGAGGACACCGACACCGTCGTCATGGTCGAGGACGCGCCCGCGCCGGAAGCCGCGGCAGCGGAAGCCGCGCCGGAGCCGGCGGCGGAGCCCGCGCCGGAAGCGGAAGCGCCCGCCGCCGAAGCCGAGGCTGCGCCGGAGGCGGAGGCCGAAAAGCCGAAGCCGAAGCGCACCCGCAAGCCCGCCGCGAAGAAGGCGAAAGCCGCGGAGCCCGCGCCCGCCGCCGAGGCCGCGCCGGAAGCGGAAGCCGAAAAGCCGAAGCCGAAGCGCACCCGCAAGCCCGCGGCGAAAAAGACGAAGGCGGCGGAAACCGCGCCCGCCGAGGCCACGGTGATCCCGATCGCGGTGGCCGAAGAACCCGCGCCGGCAGCCGTGCAGGAGCCGGAACCCGCGCCTGTCGAGCCGGAGCCGGTGGCGGCGGAACCCGCGCCGGAAACCCCGGCCGAGCCGCCCCGCAAGGGCTGGTGGAGCCGCTGACCTCGGCTTAGCGAAAAGAGGAAGGGCGGCGGATCATCCGCCGCCCTTTCCGTTTACACCGGCAGGGCCAACAGCACCGCGCCCGCCGCCACCAGGCCGACCCCGGCCCAGTGTGCGAGGCTCAGCTTCTCGCCCAGGACCAGCGCGGCAAACACCGCAACCAGCACCACCGAAAGCTTGTCCACCGGGGCGACGCGCGAGGCCTCCCCCAACCGCAAGGCGCGGAAATAGCACAACCACGACGCACCGGTGGCCAGCCCCGAAAGCACCAGGAACAGCGCGCCGCGCAGCGGTATCTCACGCGGCGACACCCACTGCCCGGTTGCCGCGACCACCCCGCCCGCCAGCAGCAGAATCACCGCAGTGCGCAGGAACGTCGCCATGTCGGGCGGCACCTCGGAAACGCCGAGTTTCGCAAAAATCGCGGTCAGCGCGGCAAACGCCGCGGAGCCCATCGCCCATGCCTGCCAGGACAGCATCGCCGCTTCCCCTTTCCGCTTCTGCCCGCCTCCGCTCTTGACTCGCGGGCGGCGCGTCCTGATTTTGCCCTTCGGAAACCGAAAGCACACGCGCAAAAGGACCCCCCGATGACCCCGGCGCACCTCTACCTGATTCTGGCGATCGTCTGCGAGGTGGCGGGCACCACCTGCCTCAAGCTCACCCACGGCTTCACCCGCCCGCTGCCCAGCCTGGCGGTCGCCGCGGGCTACATCGCCGCGGTCTACTTCATGACGCTGAGCATCCGCACCCTGCCGGTGGGCTTCGTCTATGCGGTGTGGGCCGGGGTGGGCATCGTGGTCATCGCCCTGCTCGGCGTCGTCGTTTATGATGAACCGGTGGACCTGCCCGGCATCGCGGGGATCGCCCTGATCGTCGGGGGCGTGGTCACCCTCAACGCCTTTTCCCGCATGGGAGGCCACGGATGAAGCGCCTGCTCGCCCCCTTCCTCGCCTGCCTCGCACCGCTTCTTTCCGCCTGCACCGGCAGCCCGGAGGGCGTCGCCCCGGTCACCGGCTTTACGGCCGACCGCTACCTCGGCACCTGGCACGAGATCGCCCGCCTCGACCACCGCTTCGAGCGCGGCCTGATCGCCGTCACCGCCGCCTATTCGCGCAACCCGGACGGCAGCATCAAAGTGGTCAACCGCGGCTTCGACCCGGAAAAATGCGCCTGGCGGGAGGCGGTGGGCCGCGCCAAGTTCATGGCCGACCCGGCCACAGCCCACCTCGCGGTCAGCTTCTTCGGTCCGTTCTACGGCGGCTATACGGTGTTCGAACTGGACAAGGAAAACTACGCCTGGGCCGCGGTCGCCGGGCCGAGCCGCGACTACCTGTGGATTCTCGCCCGCGACCCGGCCCTCGACGCAGCCGTGCGCGACCGCCTGATCGGCCGCGCGCGCGAGCTCGGCTTCCCCACCGAGGGATTGATTCTCGTGCCGCAGGAGGTGCCGCCATGCTGACCCTGCGCCCTGCCCTGCTTGCCGCCTGCCTCGCTCTGCCGCTTGCCGCGTGCGCCGACTTCTCGCGCCTCGATGCCGGCCTCGCCGGGTTGGAAGGCCGCCACCGCGAAGACGCGATGCGCATCCTCGGCTTCCCCAACGCCTTGAAGAAACTCGACGGCAAGGACGTCTACAACTGGACCACCGGCCAGGTCGGGGAAGCCCCACCCATCGCCGACTCCTGCGGCGACCGCTACGGCGGCGGCCTCGCATCGAC
>JBFWJB010000083.1:0-10278 GCA_050253435.1 Rhodospirillaceae bacterium | reverse complement strand
CACCGCGGACGGAATGCGGCCGAGCAGCGCCGAGACTTCCGAACCCGCCTGGGTGAAGCGGAAGATGTTGTCCACGAAGAACAGCACGTCCTGGCCTTCCTCGTCGCGGAAGTATTCCGCGAGGGTGAGGCCGGAAAGCGCGACGCGGGAGCGCGCGCCCGGCGGTTCGTTCATCTGGCCGTAGACCAGGGCGCACTTGGAGTTCGGACCCTCGAGGTCGATAACCCCGGACTCGATCATTTCGTGGTAGAGGTCGTTGCCCTCGCGGGTGCGCTCGCCGACGCCGGCGAACACCGAATAGCCGCCGTGGCCCTTGGCGATGTTGTTGATCAGCTCCATGATCAGCACCGTCTTGCCCACGCCCGCGCCGCCGAACAGGCCGATCTTGCCGCCCCTCGGATAGGGTTCCAGCAGGTCCACCACCTTGATGCCGGTGACCAGCACTTCGGTCTCGGTGGACTGCTCGGCGAAGGTCGGCGCCGGGCGGTGGATCGGCAGGGTCATCTTGGTCTTGATCGGGCCGCGCTCGTCCACCGGCTCGCCGATGACGTTGAGGATGCGCCCGAGGGTCTCGGGGCCCACCGGCATCACGATCGGGGTCTTGGTGTCGACGACCTCCTGGCCGCGCACCAGGCCGTCGGTGGCGTCCATGGCGATGGTGCGCACCACGTTCTCGCCGAGGTGCTGCGCCACTTCGAGAACCAGGCGGCGGCCGTGGTTGTCGGTTTCGAGTGCGGTGAGAATCGGCGGAATCTCGCCGGGGAACTTAACGTCCACGACGGCACCCATGACCTGGGAGATCGTACCGACGTTTTTCTTCGCCATGAGTGTCACTCCTATCGAACGGCGGACGGGCGGAACCCGCCCCGGAATTGCATGCGCGCCTACAGAGCCTCGGCGCCGGAAATGATTTCGATCAGCTCGCTGGTGATCACCGACTGACGCGTGCGGTTGTAGGTAAGCGTCAGGTCGTCGATCATGTCGCCGGCGTTGCGGGTGGCGTTGTCCATCGCGGTCATCCGCGCGCCGTGCTCGGAGGCCTGGCTCTCCAAGAGGAAGCGGAACATCTGCACCGAGATGTTGCGCGGCGCCAGAGCCTTGAGGATTTCCTCCTGCGACGGCTCGTAGTCGTAGGGGTCGGCCGCCGGGATGGCGGGCGCGGCCTCATCGGCCTCGTCGTCCGCGGGCGCGGCGGCGGGCGCGGCGAAGGGGATCACCTGCTGCCAGGTCACCACCTGCGTCATCGCCGACTGGAAGCGGTTGTAGACCCCCCAGCAGACGTCGAAGACGCCGTCCTCGAACATCTCGGTCAGGGTCTTGGCGACCTCGTCGGCCTCGGAAAAGGCGATGCCCTTGCGGCCGAGGTTCTGGCGGCCCTCGATGATGTCGTGGCCGAACTCGGTGCGCAGCAGGTCGCGTCCCCTGCGGCCGACGGTGAAGAACTTCACCGTCTTGCCCGCTTCGGTGAGCTCGCGCACCTTGGCGCGCACGCTGCGCGTCACCGAGGCGTTGAACGCGCCGCACAACCCGCGGTCGGAAGTGAAGAGGACGATGAGGTGCACCTGATCCTTGCCGTTGCCGGTCATCAGGCGCGGCGCGGCGGCATCCTCGCCGAGACCGGCGGCGAGGTTGCACATCATGCGGCTCATCCGCTCGGCGTAGGGACGGGCGGCTTCCGCCGCCTCCTGCGCGCGGCGCAACTTGGCGGCGGACACCATCTTCATCGCCGACGTGATCTTGCGCGTCGACTTGACCGAAGTGATGCGCAGCCGCAGGTCTTTAAGGCTCGGCATGGGCTTTCACCTTCCGCGAAGAGTTATTCGAACGCCTTGATGAACGCATCCATGGCCGCTTTCAGCTTCGCCTCGACCGCCTCGGAAATCTGCTTTTCGGTGCGGATCGATTCCAGAATGTCCGGATGGCTGGTGCGCAGGTGGCGCATCATGCCGGCCTCGAAGCGGGTGACGTCGCCGATCTCGATGCCGTCGAGATAGCCGCTGGTGCCCGAGTAGAGGGCGACCACCTGCTCTTCGATCGGCAGCGGCGAGAACTGCGGCTGCTTCAGCACCTCGGTGAGGCGCGCGCCGCGCGCCAGAAGCTTCTGCGTCGCCGGGTCGAGGTCGGAGGCGAACTGCGCGAACGCCGCCATTTCGCGGTACTGCGCAAGTTCCAGCTTGATCGAACCCGCGACCTTCTTCATCGCCTTGATCTGCGCGGCGGAGCCGACGCGCGACACCGAGATGCCGACGTTCACCGCCGGGCGGATGCCCTTATAGAAGAGCTCGGTCTCGAGGAAGATCTGGCCGTCGGTGATCGAGATCACGTTGGTCGGAATGTAGGCGGAGACGTCGCCCGCCTGGGTTTCGATCACCGGCAGCGCGGTGAGCGAACCGGCGCCGTGGTCGTCGTTCATCTTCGCGGCGCGTTCCAGCAGGCGGGAGTGCAGGTAGAACACGTCGCCGGGGAACGCCTCGCGCCCCGGAGGACGGCGCAGCAAGAGCGACATCTGGCGGTAGGCGGTGGCCTGCTTGGTAAGATCGTCGTAGAAGATCACCGCGTGCATGCCGTTGTCGCGGAAGAACTCGCCCATGGCGCAGCCGGTATAAGGCGCGAGGAACTGCAGCGGAGCGGGCTCCGACGCGGTGGCGGCGACGACGATGGTGTAGTCCATCGCGCCGTTGTCCTGCAGAATCTTGGTGACCTGGGCGACGGTGGAGCGCTTCTGGCCGATCGCGACGTAGATGCAGTAGAGCTTTTCGCTCTCGTCCTTCGCCTTATCGTTGATGCGCTTCTGGTTGATGATGGTGTCGAGGATGATCGCGGTCTTGCCGGTCTGGCGGTCGCCGATCACCAGTTCGCGCTGGCCGCGGCCGATCGGGATCAGGCTGTCGATCGCCTTGACGCCGGTCTGCATCGGCTCGTGCACCGACTTGCGCGGAATGATGCCCGGCGCCTTGACTTCGGCGAGGGTCGACGTGACGTCGGAGAGCTCGCCGCGGCCGTCGATCGGCTGGCCGAGGCCGTCCACGACGCGGCCGAGAAGGCCCTTGCCCGCCGGCACCGAGACGATGTCGCCGGTGCGCTTCACGGTGTTGCCTTCGCCGATGGTGCGGTCGTCGCCGAAGATCACGATGCCGACGTTGTCGGTTTCGAGGTTCAGCGCCATGCCCTTGATGCCGCCGGGGAACTCGACCAGCTCGCCGGCCTGGACGCCGTCCAGCCCATAGACGCGGGCGATGCCGTCACCGACCGAGAGGACCTGTCCGACTTCGGCCGACTGGGCGTCGACGCCGAAATTCGCGATCTGATTCTTCAGAATGGCGGAGATTTCCGCAGCGCGGATTTCCATCAGCCGACCCCTTTCATAGAGAGTTGCAAGCGTTGCAGCTGCGAGCGCAGCGAGCTATCCACCATGTGCGAGCCGATCTGCACGACCAGCCCGCCCAAAACCTTCGGATCCACCGCGACTTCGATGTTGACGTCACGGCCGGTGGCCTTTTTCAAGGCCTTCTTGAGGGACTCGCGCTGCGCCGCGGTAAGCTCGCGCGCGGCGGTGACCGCGGCCGAAACCTCGCCACGGCGTTCCGCCAGCTTGGTGAGCACGGCGTCGCAGATCGCAGAAAGCGCAAACAGGCGGCGGTTGCTGGCGACGAGCAGCGCGAAGCGCCGCGTCAGGTCGCCGACGCCCGCTTTCTCCAGAACCGCGCCGATTCCCTTGACATGGTCCGCGCGTGAATACGCCGGGCTTTCGATGAAATGGCGGAAGTCCGCGCTTTCGGCGACGATCGCCCGCAGTTTTCCGACATCGGCCTCCACCGCTTCGAGCGCGCCGTCCTGTTCGGCCAGCTCGATAAGAGCCTCCGCATAGCGGTCGGCAAGCCCCAAAATCTCAGACGTCATCGATGACACTGGGACAAACCCCCAAAGCTAGAGTGGGTTCCGGGGACGGTATCCCCGCAAATTATGACGGTACAGTGCGCCTTCCCCCGATTGCGCGGGTGGATGTTTATCATTCTTGACAGGCCCCCGCAACCCCGCACGCCGCCAGGGCAGGCGGGATTTTACAAGAAAATCTCCGCTTGCAAACCGCGAATGCGGTCCTCCACCCCAAAAGCGGGTATTTTCCGCCGCACCACAGCCTTCGGCGAGGGCGAAGCGCGCGCGGTTACATGAAGCCGTAGGGATCGATGTCGATCTTGAGGCGCACCGCGCGGGGAATCGGCACCGCGGCGAGCCAGGCGCGCAGCAGCGGCTGCAAACGCACGTCGCGCGGCGCGGCAAGAAGCAGGCGGAAGCGCGACCAGCCGCGCAGGCGCGAAAGCACCGCGGGCGCAGGGCCATAGAGCCGCGCCCCGGCGGCGCCGGGAAAGGCGCGGCCGATCTCGGCGGCGGTGCGGGCGGCCATCTCCTCCGACGGCGCGGCGACGATCAGCGCGGCGAGGCGGCCGAACGGCGGCATCCCCAGCGCGCGGCGCGACGCCTGCTCCGCGGCGACGAAGGAGTCGCGGTCCCCGGCGGCAAGCGCGGCGATCACCGGCTGCTCCGGGTCGTAGCTCTGCAGAAACACCCGGCCCGGCCGCTCGGCGCGCCCGGCGCGGCCCGCCACCTGGTGCAGCAACTGATAGGTGTGCTCCGCGGCGCGCAAATCGCCGCCCGCCAGGCCGAGGTCGGCATCGACCACGCCGACCAGGGTGAGGCCGGGGAAGTGGTGCCCCTTGGCCACCACCTGGGTGCCGATCGCCACGTCCACCTCGCCTGCCGCGATGCGCGCCAGCGCCTCGGCCATAGCGGCGGGACCGGCGGCGTGGTCGCTGGAAAGGATCAGCCGCCGCGCCGCGGGGAAGCGCGCCGCCACCTCCTCGTCGAGGCGCTCGACGCCGGGGCCGCAGGGGACGAAGCTCTCCTCCGCGCCGCAGGAGGGGCAGGTCTCGGGCAGCGGCGCGGCATAGCCGCAGTGGTGGCACTGCAGGCGCGAGCCGCGGCCGGTGCGGTGCTCCACCAGCCAGGCGGTGCAGCGCGGGCATTGCAGGCGGCGGCCGCAACTGCGGCAGAGGGTCAGCGGCGCATAGCCGCGGCGATTGAGGAAGAGCAGGGTCTGCTCCCCCTTCTCCAGGGTCTCGCCGATCGCCGCGACCAGGGGCGGGGCGATCCAGCCGCGCCCCCAATCGCCCTTTTCCGGCGGCGCGGCGCGCAGGTCGATCACCGACACCGCGGGCAGCGTCGCGCCGCCGTGGCGCTGCGGCAGCGAGAGCGCGGCATAGCGCCCGGCGCGCACGTTGGCGAGGGTTTCGAGCGACGGCGTGGCGGAGGCGAGCACCGCGGGAATTTCCTCGATGCGGGCGCGCACCACCGCCATGTCGCGCCCCTGATAGATCACCCCGTCCTCCTGCTTGAAGGCGGACTCGTGCTCCTCGTCCACGACGATCAGCCCGAGGTCGGCGAACGGCAGGAAGAGGGCGGAGCGCGCGCCGATCAGCACCCGCACCCGCCCCTCCGCCACGGCGCGCCAGGTGTCGCGGCGCAGTGCCGGGGAAAGCTCGGAATGCCACACCGCGGGCGCGGCGCCGAAGCGCCGTTCGAAGCGCCCCAGCCACTGCGCGGTGAGCGCGATCTCCGGCACCAGCACCAGGGCCTGGCGGCCCTGGGCAAGCGCTTCCGCGATCGCTTCGAAATAAACCTCGGTCTTGCCCGAGCCGGTGACGCCGTCGAGCAACGTCACCGCAAAGCCCGCACCGACGCCCGCGACCAGGGCGGCGGCGGCCTCGGCCTGCGCCGGGCTCAACAGCGGCGGCGCGGCGGCTCCGGCGGGCGCGGCGAAGCGGCGCGGCGGCAGCGCGACGCGCGTGAGCCCGCCCTCGGCGAGCAGCGCGGAAACCACGCCCGCGCCTACGCCGGCGCGGCGCGCCGCCTCCGCCTGCGGCAGGGGCGGGCAATCCGCCAGCGCCTCCCACAGTTTCTGCCGCGCCGCGGTGCGGCGGATGCCCTGCGGCCATTCTGCACCGCGCGCCACGCCCCAGGCGGGCGCGTCGTCCTCCAGCGCCGCGGGGACGGACAGCGCCATGCGCAGCTCCGCGCCCTTGGGGCTCATCGTGTAGTCGGCCACCCAGTCGATGAAGCGGCGTAGCGCCGTGGGGAACGGCGGGCACTGCGAAACCTGGAGGATATCCTTGATGCGGCTTTCCGCGAGGTCGCCTTCGGCGTCACCCCAGACCACGCCCCACACCGTGCGCCCGCCGACGGGCACCCGCACCACCGCACCGGGCGGCGCATCCATGCCCGCGGGCGCGCGGTAGTCGTAGAGCGTCGCCAGCGGCAGCGGCACGCACACCGCGACCCTGCCGCCGCCCACGGGCGGTGCGCCGCCATCGGATATGGCACTGGGCGCGATCATCGGGTACACTCCGGACGATTCGGGGGAGGCGAGTCACCTCGCCTCGTGATTAGCAAAACACAGGCGTTTCATGCCATGACTTTCTTGTTGGGCCTTGCAAAAGCCGCCTGCGCGCGTCCGGGATTCGCATCGTGAGCACCCAGGACCTGCTGGCCGTCGAAACCCTGCCCGCGCCGGAGGATGTGGAAGCCTTCCTCCGCCATTATCCGGATTTCCTCGCCGAACGCCCCGACCTGCTGCGCACCATGTCGCCGCCGTCGCGGTTTTCCGGCGACGACCCGGTGGCCGACTTCCAGGCGGCGATGATCCGCGGCCTGCGCCACGACCTCGACCGCCTGTCGCGCACCTCTGTGGACATCCTGGCGATGAGCCGCAGCAACCTGACGCGGCAGCAGCGCACCCACTCCGCCGCGCTGCGCCTCGCCGAGGTGGAAACCCCCGCCGACTTCCACCGCGTGCTCACCCGCGACTGGCCGCGCATCCTCGACGTCGACGCCGTCGCCCTGATTCTCGAAGACGCCTCGGCCGACGGCGTGCACGAGGGGCCTTCCGGCATCGCGCGGGTGCCCGCGGGCACCGTGGAGCGCCTGTTCCCCATGGGGGAGCGCATCCGCCTCGCCGCCGAGCGCAACGGCAACCCGCTGTTCGGCGCGCTCGCCCCACGCATCCGCTCCGACGCGCTCGCCCGCCTCGACGAACCCGCGGGGTGGGAGCCGGGCGGCGGCGCGCCGTACGCGGTGCCGGCAGGCGTGCTGGCGCTGGGGTCGTTCACCGCCGGAACCTTCCACCCCGAGCAGGCGACCGATCTTCTCGATTTCCTCACCCGCCTGCTGGCGATCGTGCTGTCGCGATGGTGCGCACCGACCCCTTGAGCGGCCTCGCCGCCGCGCCCGGCCTTGCCGCCGCGGTGGCCGAATGGCGGCAGTGGCTGGCGGCGGAGCGCCGCGCCGCGGCCAACACGCTCGACGCCTATGCCCGCGACGTGGCGCGGTTTTGCGCCTTCCTCACCGCATACCTCGGCGCACCGCCCGATCTTGCCGACCTTGCGGCGCTCTCCACCCGCGACTTCCGCGCCTATCTGGCGGAACGCAACGGCGCGGGCATCGGCCCCGCCTCGCTGGCGCGCGAGCTTTCCTCCCTGCGCACCCTGTTCAAGTGGCTGGAGCGCGAGGGCCGCTGCGCCAACCCCGCGCTCGCGGCGCTGCGCACGCCGCGCCGCGCCCAGTCCCTGCCGCGGCCGCTCTCCGCCGAGGAGGCGCTGGACGCGGTGCGCGCCGCCGCGGACGCCGAGGCCGAACCCTGGATCGGCAAGCGCGACGCCGCCGCCCTGCTCCTGATGTACGGCGCGGGCCTGCGCATCGGCGAGGCGCTGGCCCTTTCCGCGGCGGAGAAACCCGCGGGCGGCGCGCTGCGCGTCACCGGCAAGGGCAACAAAACCCGCATCGTGCCGGTGCTGCCGGTGATCGCCGAGGCGGTGGAGGCCTACCTCGCCGCCTGCCCCTACCGCCTCTCCGGCAAGGAGCCTTTGTTCGTCGGCGCGCGCGGCGGGCGGCTCAACCCCGGCGTGCTGCAGCGCCAGGTGCGCCGACTGCGCGGCCTGCTCGGCCTGCCGGAAAGCGCCACGCCGCATGCGTTGCGCCACAGTTTCGCCACCCACCTGTTGGAGGCGGGCGGCGACCTGCGCACCATCCAGGAGCTTCTGGGCCACGCCTCGCTCGCGGCGACGCAGCGCTACACCAAGGTGGACACCGCGCGGCTCAAGACGGTGCACGCCGCGGCGCATCCGCGCGGCCGCATACCTCCGGCTAAGCCTTAGAGATTGCCTACTTTTTATGCGCCTAGATTGGTGTGCATAAATTGTATGCGATAAGCTTGGGGATAGATTTTCCTCTGGGCTGCCGGATCTCGGCAATATCTTGAATTATAACGGTTTTATTATAGGCCTCGGCACCCCGCGAATGGCGCGGTTCTTGCGATTCGCCCCTATCCGAATGGAGAGGTACCACCGGCAGTCATCTTTTCACGCAAGACGAGGACCGACCATGCCGCGCCGCATGCGCCTGATCATGAGCACCATCCAGAAAGACGTCCAGGGCTTCGCCAAAAGCAGCGAGGCGATCGCCAGCCAGACCCAGTTGCTCGCGCTCAACGCCACCATCGAGGCGGCGCGGGCGGGCGAAGCGGGCAAGGGCTTCGCCGTCGTCGCCTCCGAGGTCAAGACGCTGGCCCGTCAGGCCGCCGTCAACTCCGAGGAAATGCGCTCGGTGGTGCTGAACCGCATCAAGCAGGGTCTCGACATCAGCGACACCCTGGTCAAGGACCTGGAGGGCACGCGCATCGTCGACATGGCGCAAACCCTGGTGCAGCTGATCGTCCGCAACCTCTACGAACGCACCGCCGACGTGCGCTGGTGGGCCACCGACGAGGCGTTCTGGCGCGCCCTCGAAGCCCCGTCGGAAGAGCGCGCCGCCCGCGCCGTGGACCGCCTGGCGACGATCAACCGCTTCTATTCCGTCTATCTCGACCTGGTGCTGGTGGACATCAACGGCAATCCCGTCGCCTGCTCCCAGCCCGACAGCTTCCCCGAAGTGATGCGCACCAGCTACGCCGCCACCCCGTGGTTCAAGGAAGCGATCGCCACGCAAAGCGGCGACGACTACATCGTCGACGACATTTTCACCGACCCGGTGCACCGCAATTCCCCGGTGGCGCTCTATGCCGCGGCGGTGCGCGAGGGCGGCCGCGTGGACGGCAAGGTGGTGGGCGCGCTCGGCGTGTTTTTCGACTGGGGGGCGCAGTCCCACACCATCGTCCGCGACGAGCCCACCTTCTCCGCCGAGGAGTGGGAGCGCACCCGCGTTCTGTTGCTGGATGCGCAGCACCGGGTGATCGCCGCCTCCGACGGCGAGGGCCTCTACCGCAGCTACGACTTCAACCCCGAGGACCAGAGCAAGGGCATCATCATCACCAAGGACGGCCGCCTCATCGCCTTCGCCAAGACCATCGGCTACGAGGCCTACGACGGGCTCGGCTGGATCGGCGTGATCGAGCAGAAGCGCCTCTCCGACGACGAACTGCGCGCCCAGATGGACAAACTCGCCTCGTTCCGCACCACCACCTCGCGCAGCAACGTGCTCGCCATGTAGATATTTCAAACAACTAGCTATCTCAGAGCGCCGCAAAAGGATTCTTTGCGGCGCTCTGTTTTTTCCGGGGCCCGTCGCCATATCTCAGGTTGTTGTAACCGAGTATGAAAATCACCCATATGGCGAAGATGCCATGTGGCAAAAACAGGAAAGACCCCCGAGATGCGCGACAACGGTCCGGTAACCCAACACGAGGTGGATTACCCAGAAGACGTCATGCTGGTGTCGAAGACCGACATGATGGGACGAATCACCTTCGTCAATGCGGCGTTCATCGACGTCAGCGGTTTCAGCGAGGAAGAGCTGATCGGCTCCGCCCACAACCTGGTGCGGCACCCCGACATGCCTCAGGAGGCCTTCAAGGACCTCTGGGAGACGATCAAGGCCGGCAACCCCTGGCAAGGCCTGGTCAAAAACCGCACCAAGAGCGGCGACCATTACTGGGTGCGCGCCAACGTCATGCCGATTGCCGAGAACGGCAAGATCAGCGGCTACGTCTCCATCCGCTCCAAGCCGTCGCGCGAAGAGGTGAAGGCGGCGGAAAGCATCTATGCGCGGTTCCGCAAGGGCGAAGCGCGCGGCATCACGATTTCCGCCGGGCGCGCGGCGAAACCCCTCCCCTTGTGGCGCCGCAACTGGAACAGCGTGCGCGGCCGCCGCGTCGTCATGGTCGCGGCGATGCTGATCTGCACCGCCGTGCTCGGCGGCTTGGGGCGGTGGAGGGCCCGCCACAACGACGCC
>JBFWJB010000082.1:0-10300 GCA_050253435.1 Rhodospirillaceae bacterium | reverse complement strand
ATCGGTCCCTCCTTCGACGAAATGAAGGATGCCCTGGGTTTGCGCTCCAAGTCCGGCGTGCACCGGCTGATCTCCAGCCTGGAGGAACGCGGCTTCATCCGCCGCCTGCCGCACCGCGCGCGCGCGCTGGAAAT
The DNA here is from genome assembly GCA_050253435.1 of Rhodospirillaceae bacterium. Classification (GTDB taxonomy): domain Bacteria; phylum Pseudomonadota; class Alphaproteobacteria; order Rhodospirillales; family Rhodospirillaceae; genus Oleispirillum. The sequence goes on along the minus strand of JBFWJB010000082.1, from coordinate 10,166 downwards.
CATCAAGCTGCCGGAAGACATGGCCGCCGCCCCGGCGGAGGCCGCCGCCTTCCAGCCTACGGTGATCGCGGGCGGCTTCCGCAAGCAGATCGCAGGCGCACCGGTCGCCTCCGGCGCGGATGCGGTGTCGATCCCGCTCTACGGCAAGATCGCCGCGGGCACGCCGATCGAGGCGCTCGCCGACCTCTCCACCTCGGTGGACGTACCGGCCAGCATGCTCACCGGCGGCGAGCACTATGCGCTCACCATCGAGGGCGATTCGATGATCGAAGCGGGCATCTTCGACGGCGACACCGTGCTCATCCGCAAGACCGACACGGAGGAAAACGGCGCCATCGTCGTCGCCCTGGTGGACCAGAACGAGGCGACGCTGAAGCGCCTGCGCCGCAAGGGCGAATCCATCGCCCTGGAGCCCGCCAACCCGCGCTACGAGACCCGCATCTTCGGGCCGGACCGCGTCTCGGTGCAGGGCCGCCTGGTCGGCCTCATCCGCCGCTATTGAATTCCACAGCAAGGGGCGGAGTGTTTCCGCCCCGCTGCGGCGCCAGACTGCCTGCATCGCCAACCTTCGAAGGACCGATGCGCATGACCCCCTCCGCCAAGGCCGCCCGCGCCGCCACCCTCGCCGACCCGCGCTGGCCCGCCCTGCTCGCGCGCGATGCGGCGGGCGAGAGCTTCGTCTACGCCGTGGTCACCACCGGCGTCTATTGCCGCCCGGAATGCCCGTCGCGCCGCGCCAGGCCCGAGAACGTCCGCTTCTTCGCCTGCGCGGCGGAGGCCGAAGCCGCCGGATTCCGCCCCTGCCGCCGCTGCAGACCGGACGCCGCCGCACCGGCGAGCGCGCGCGCCGCGCTGATCGCATCGCTCTGCCGCACCATCGAGAGCGCCGAACAGCCGCCCCGCCTCGCCGATCTCGCGGCCGAGGCCGGGATGAGCCCCTGGCACCTGCACCGCCTGTTCAAGGCGGCCACCGGGGTGACGCCGCGCGCCTACGCCGCGGCGCACCGCATCGCGCGGGTGCAGCGGGAGCTGGAAGAGGGAGGGAGCGTCACCCGCGCTCTCTATGCCGCGGGCTATAACGCGAGCAGCCGCTTCTACGCCGAGGCCGACGCGGCGCTCGGGATGACGCCGAAACGCTTCCGTTCCGGCGGCGCGGCGACTGCGATCCGCTACGCCTTCGGAGAATCCACGCTCGGCACCGTGCTGGCGGCGTGGAGCGAGCGCGGCGTGTGCGCGATCTTTCTCGGCGACGACGCCGGGGCGCTGGTGGCGGACCTGCACGCGCGCTTCCCGGCGGCGGAAATCGCCGAAGGCGGCGCGGACTTCGCCGGCCTCGTCGCCCGCGTCGCGGCGATGATCGAGACCCCGGCCGCGGGCTGCGAGCTGCCCCTCGACATCCGCGGCACCGCGTTCCAGCGCCGGGTGTGGGAGGCATTGCGCCGGATTCCCGCGGGCGAGACCCGCACCTATGCCGAGATCGCCGCGGCGATCGGCGCGCCGCGGGCGGTGCGCGCGGTCGGCACCGCGTGCGGCGCCAACCCGATCGCGGTGGCGGTCCCCTGTCATCGCGCGGTGCGCAGCGACGGCACCCTTGCCGGATACCGCTGGGGCCTCGGCCGCAAGCGCGCCCTTCTCGACCGCGAGCGCGGCGGATGAGCGCGCTTTCCGGCGTCATCGATCTGCCCGAGGGCTTCCGCAGCGGCGACATCCTCGCCTATCACCGCCGCGATGCGCAGGAAGTGTCGGAGCGCGTCACCGCCGCCGGGCTGGAAAAAGGACTGGTCTGGGCGGGCCGCCCGGCGCGGCTGGCGATCGCCTTTGCGGACGGCCATGCGGCGTTCCGTCTCGACGTCGACGGCGCGGCACCGCCCGAGGGCCTGCACGCGCTGGAGGGCACCGTGCGGCGGATGCTCGGCCTCACCCAGGACACCGCCGGGTTCGAGGCGGCGCACCGCGGCCACCCGCTCCTCGGCCCGCTGATCGCGCGGCGGCCGGGCCTGCGGGTCGCGGTGGCGGCGACGCCGTTCGACGCGCTGGTGTGGGCGATCACCGGCCAGCAGATCAGCGTCGGCGCGGCGCTGTCGATCCGGCGGCGGCTGATCGCGGCCACCGGCACGCCGCATTCGGGCGGCCTGCGCTGCCACCCCGCGCCGGAACGCGTCGCCGCGCTCACGGCGGAGGAGATGCGCGGCTTCGGCTTCTCCCTGACCAAGGCGAACACCCTGCGGCGCCTGAGCGCGGCGGTCGCGGCGGGCGACCTGCCGCTCGACGCCTGGGCCGCAGCGCCGGACGCCGAAGAGATCGGCGCGGCGCTGCGCGCGCTGCCCGGCATCGGCCCGTGGACGGTCAACTACGCGCTGCTGCGCGGTTTCGGCTGCGTCGACGGCTCGCTCCACGGCGATGTCGCGGTGCGGCGCAACCTGCGGCGCCTGCTGCGCCGCGACGACAAGGTATCGGAAAAGGAAACCGAGGCGTGGCTCGCGCCGTTTTCGCCATGGCGGGCGCTCGCCGCGGCGCACCTCTGGGCGATGCAGGCCGACGACGGCTACTGATAGCCTCCCCATGGGCGGCGTCCGCGCCGCAACCCCGCGCTGTCGAAGCGGCGCACCGCCCCCTCTCCATCCAGCCACAGCGCCACCGAACCGTGCCGCGCCAAGTCCGCCGCATCCAGCAGCAGCGCAGCGCCGCATCCGGCGCGCGCTTCGGCGGTGACGGCAACCGCCGCCGCCACTACTGCGGCCTCCGCGCACGCCGCGGCCAGCCCCTCCGCCTGCCGCACCGCCGCCACGCCCCGCCCGGACGGCAGGGCGGCGGCGCAACCGCTCATGCCGCAGGTCCAGCCGCGCCCGAAGCGCACCTCCGAGGCAGTGCGCTCCCGCCACATCGTGCGCACGAACTCCGCACGCTCGTCTCCGGCGAAGCCGTAGCCGCCGTCCGCCAGCCGCATCGCCACGGCGCGCCCGCCATCGGCAATCAGCACGTCCGGCGGCGGAAAGAGCCACGGCGTGACCATCCCGGCGGCCAGCGCGAGAACGCCGAGCAGGCGCAGCCGTCCGGCAGCCAGTGCGCAAACCAGCAGACCACCGGCGCAGAGAAGCAGGCCGAAGCCCGGCATCTGCGGCACCCGGACCTGGTGCAACGGCCAGGCGGAAACCACCGCCGCGACGTGATCGATCCAGCCGATGCCCTCGGCCATGCGCGCCAGCGGAAACCCGGCCGCGCCGAACGGCAGCGCCAGGGCGGCGGCCAGCCCCCAGGGCATCACCCACAGGCCGAGCACCGGCAGAGCCAGCAGATTGGCGGGCAGCGCATAGAGGGACACCCGCCCGAAGTGGAAAAGCGCGAACGGCGTGGTCGCGGCGGAGGCGATGAGGGTGGTCAGCAGCAGCCCCCCGGCATAGGCAAGCGGCCAACGCAGCCACGGCGGCCACGCGGGCAGGCCGTGCCCGCGCAGCGCCTCGTACACCGCGATCAGGGAGGTCGCCGCGGCGAAGGACATCTGGAAGCTTGCGCCGAGCACCGCCTCCGGTCCGGTCAGCGCCACCGCGAGGGCGGCCGCCCCGACGAGGCGCAGCGAAAACGGCGAACGGTCGAGCAGCACTGCGAGCAGCGCCGCCGCGGCCATCACGAAGGCGCGCTGCGTCGGCACCGCGGCGCCGGAAATCAGAAGGTAGACGGCGGTGAGCAGGAGCGCGCAGGCGGCGGCCCACTTCTTGATCGGGTAGCGCAACGCCACCGCGGGCGCCAGCGCCAGGCTGCGCCGCACCGCCAGGAAGGCGAGCCCGGCGAGCAGTCCCATGTGCAGGCCGGAGATCGCCAGCATGTGCGCCAGCCCCGAGGCGCGGTAGGCCTCGGCCAATGCGCCGGGGATGGCGCCGCGCTCGCCGACGATCAGCGCCGCGGCGATGGCGGCGCGGGGGTCGCCCGCGGGAAAGGCCGCAAGGATGCGGCGCGCCGCATCCATCCGCCAGGATTGCAGACGCGCGGAAAGGTCCCACGGCGATGGCGGCGCGGTCTCGCGCCAGGCGCGGGCGGCGTAGCCCACCGCGCCGAGGCGGGCGAACCACGCTTGCCGCCCGAAGTCGTAACCGCCGGGATAGGCCGGGCCGGGCGGCGGATAAAACACCGCCGCGGCGGCGATGCGCGCCCCCGGCCGCGGCGCGCCGTGGCGCGCGGCAACGGTGAAGCGCACCCGCATCGGCGTGTCCGCGCCGTCGAGCTTCACCGCATCGAGAGTGACGCGGCTGCCGCGCCCGCGCATTTCCACCGCGGCGACGCGGCCCTCCACCTCGGCGCGGCGGTGGGGTTCCGTCCACACCGGATGGGCGGCGCGGTGCGCCGCAAAGGCGGCCCACGCCGCCCCCGCCAGCAACGCCAGCAGCGTGAGGAAGGCCGCCGCGGCCACCCCGCCGCGCCGCGCGAAAACGCCGCAGGCCGCCACCACGGCGGCGGCGGCGATCCAGGCGGGCAAGCCGGGTTCGAAGGCAAGCGACAGATAGGCGGCAACGCCCAGGACGAACAGCCAGGGCATGCGCTCCCCCCATCCTGCGGCCTGCCGGAACCTTTCCGCCCCCCGATGCATGCGCGCGCCGCGCCTCCCCTCTCCCGGATAACCCTTTGCCGTCATAGGGCGGGGTGTGATAAAACCCACGCCCGGCACAGAATAGTGCATTTCCGCCGCCGCGAGCGGCGTTATTCTTTCCGTCTTCACCTGCTGCACGGGTTACCAATCGCATGAGCGTCGTGACACGATTCGCTCCGTCGCCGACGGGGTTCCTTCACATCGGAGGGGCGCGCACCGCCCTGTTCAACTGGCTGTTCGCGCGCCATCACGGCGGCCGCTTCCTGCTGCGCATCGAGGACACCGACCGCGAACGCTCGACCCAGGCCGCGGTGGAGGCGATCTTCGACGGCCTCACCTGGCTCGGACTCGACTGGGACGAAGAGCCGGTGATGCAGTTCTCCCGCGCCGCCCGCCACGCCGAGGTGGCGCGCGAGCTGCTGGCCAAGGGGCAGGCGTACCACTGCTATTGCACGCCGGAAGAGCTCGCCAAAATGCGCGAGGAGCAGAAGGCGAACGGCCAGCCGATGCGCTATGACGGCCGCTGGCGCGACCGCGACCCCAAGGACGCGCCGGAAGGCGTGAAGCCGGTGATCCGGATGAAGGCACCGCGCGAGGGCGAGACGGTGATCCGCGACCACGTGCAGGGCGAGGTCACCATCGCCAACGCCCAGCTCGACGACATGATCCTGCTGCGCGCCGACGGCACCCCCACCTACATGCTCTCGGTGGTGGTGGACGACCACGACATGGGCATCACCCACGTCATCCGCGGCGACGACCACCTCACCAACGCGGCGCGCCAGACCGCGCTCTACCGCGCCTGCGGCTGGGACGTGCCGGAATTCGCCCACATCCCGCTGATCCACGGGCCCGACGGCGCGAAGATGTCGAAGCGCCACGGCGCGCTGGGGGCCGAAGCCTACCGCGACATGGGAATCCTCCCCGCGGCGATGCGCAACTACCTCCTGCGCCTCGGCTGGGGCCACGGCGACGACGAGATCATCTCCACCGAACAGGCGATGGAATGGTTCGACATCGACGCGGTGGGCAAGGCCCCGTCGCGCTTCGACATGACCAAGCTGATGAGCCTGAACGCGCATTACCTGCGCGAAACCCCGGATGCGGAACTGGCCGCCCTGGTCGCGCCGCTGATGGAAAAGACCCTCGGCGGCGCCCTGCCCGCGGGCGCGGCGGAGCGCATTTTGCGCGGCATGCCGGGCCTGAAGCCGCGCGCCAAGGACCTCAACGAGCTGGCCGAAGGGGCGATGGTCTACGCCCGGGTGCGGCCGCTTGCGTTCGACGACAAGGCCAAGGCCCAGGTGGCGGAGGCGGGCGGCCTGCTCGCCGATGCGCGCGGCCTGCTCGCCGATGCGCCCGAATGGCGGCACGACGCCTTGGAGGCGGCGGTGCGCGGCCTCGCCGAGGCGCAGGGGCTGAAGCTCGGCAAGGTGGCGCAGCCGCTGCGCGCCGCGATCACCGGCTCCACGGTGTCGCCGCCGCTGTTCGAAGTGATGGAAATACTCGGCCGCGAAGAGGTGCTGGCGCGCCTCGACGATGCCGCGAAATGATCCCCCGGACCGCGTCTTTGCCGTGAAAAGACCGGCCTATGCCTTGAAATCGCGTCGAGGAGAAACAGGTTAAGAACAGCCACAAACACACGTTCGATGCCGCCAGCTGCGTTCACTCCGGCACTGGCTTCTCCGGTGTCCCGCGGCCCGGCATCGACACAGGGAGTCGCCATGACCAACGACAAGAAAAGCCCCTCCGACACCTTCACTGTCACCGACAACGCCACGGGGAAGTCCTTCGAACTTCCGGTGATCCACGGCACCACCGGCCCGCGCGTCGTCGACATCCGCAAGTTCTATGCGGATACCGGGTGCTTCACCTACGATCCGGGTTTCACCTCCACCGGCAGCTGCGAATCCAAGATCACCTTCATCGACGGTGACAAGGGCATCCTGCTGCACCGCGGCTATCCGATCGAACAGCTTGCGGAAAATTCCAGCTTCCTCGAGGTCGCCTATCTCCTGCTGTTCGGCAACCTGCCGAACCAAGCGCAGATGAAGCAGTTCGACCACGACATCACCTACCACTCGATGCTCAACGAGCAGATCCTGCGGTTCTACAGCGGCTTCCGCCGCGACGCCCACCCGATGGCGATCTCCTGCGGCATCGTCGGCGCGCTGTCGGCCTTCTATCACGACAGCCTGGACTTCACCGACGACTTCCAGCGCATCGTCGCGGAGACCCGCCTCATCGCCAAGATGCCGACGATCGTGGCCAACGCCTACAAGTACTCGATCGGCCAGCCGTTCACCTATCCGCGCAACGACTTGGACTATGCCGCCAACTTCCTGCAGATGATGTTCTCGGTGCCGTGCGAGCCCTACAAGGTCAACCCGGTGCTCGCCCGCGCGATGAACCGCATCCTGATTCTGCATGCGGACCACGAGCAGAACGCCTCCACCTCCACGGTGCGTCTTGCCGGGTCCTCGGGGGCCAACCCGTTCGCCTGCATCGCGGCGGGCATCGCCTCGCTGTGGGGGCCGTCGCACGGCGGCGCCAACGAGGCGGTGCTGAACATGCTGATGCAGATCGGCAGCAAGGACCGCGTGCCGGAATTCGTCAAGCGGGCCAAGGACAAGGACGATCCCTTCCGGCTCATGGGCTTCGGCCACCGGGTCTACAAAAACTTCGACCCGCGCGCCAAGATCATGGAAAAGACCTGCCACGAAGTGCTCGACGACCTCGGCATCCACAACGAGCCGCTTCTCCAGATCGCCATGGAACTGGAGCGCATCGCCCTGCAGGACGAGTACTTCATCGAGAAGAAGCTCTACCCCAACGTGGACTTCTATTCCGGCATCATCTTCCGCGCCATGGGCATCCCGACTTCGATGTTCACCGCCCTCTTCGCGCTTGCCCGCACCACCGGCTGGGTCGCGCAGTGGCTGGAGATGATTACCGATCCGGAAATGAAGATCGGCCGCCCGCGCCAGCTCTACAACGGCGCGACGCAGCGCGACTACGTGCCGATCGACAAGCGCTGATCCGCACCCCAACGCAAAACGGCGGCCCGAACGGCCGCCGTTTTTTTGTGCGCGGCAAGGCTCAGGCGCGCTCCAGAATCTCCACCTTGTAGCCGTCGGGATCCTCGACGAAGGCGAGAACCGTGCCGCTGCCCTGCATCGGGCTGGGCTCGCGGGTGATCTTCACCCCCGCGGCGCGCATCGACTCCACCGCGGCGTAGATGTCCGGCACGCCGATGGCGAAGTGGCCGAAACCGCTGCCGATTTCGTAGGGTTCGGTCTGGTCCCAGTTATGGGTGAGTTCCAGCACTGCGGAGCTCGCCTCGTCTCCATAGCCGACGAAAACCAGGGTGAAGCGCCCGCCCTCGAAATCGCGGCGGCGCAGCACCTGCATCCCCAGTTGCCCGGTGTAGAAAGCGATGGATGCATCCAGGTCGAGGACCCGGATCATCGTGTGCAGCAGACGGTTGCTCATGGTCGATCCTTGTTATGCGGACGGAAGGGAGGAACCGTCGATATGGGCCGCCGCCGCCGCGGGCGCAACGCCCGCAGCGCGCAGCACCACGTCCGCCGCCGCCAGGCTGGGGCGCGGGTTCGGCCCGACGAGTTCGGCAAGCGCCGCGTCGGTCTCCGCAAGGAAGCCGTCGCGCGCAGCGGAATCGCAAATCAGACGGTCCAGAGCCTCGGCCAGGGCGCGCGGCGTGCACGCCTCCTGAATGAATTCCGGCACCACCATGCGGTTGGATATATGGTTTAACAAAGTCGCGTACTTTATTGAAACCATGCGCCTTGCCAGCCAAACGGAAATCGCCGTGGCGCGGTAGCCGATGACGAAGGGCCGCCGCGCGCGGGCAAGCTCCAGCGACACCGTGCCCGAGGCGGCAAGCGCCCCGTCGCAGGCGGCAAACGCGTTCCAGCGCTCCGCCTCGCCGTGCACGATGTGCGGCGGGCGGGTCCAGCCGCGGGTCGCCGCGGCTACCTCCGCGGCCACCGTCGCCACCGTCGGCAGCACCACCTGCAGGTCGGGATGCCGCGCCCGCAGCATCTCCACCGCCTCGCGGAACACCGGCAGCATGCGCGTCACCTCGTTGCGGCGCGAGCCGGGCAGCAGGCAGACCACGGTGTCGCCCGCGCCGATGCCGTGGCGGCGGCGGAAATCCGCGCCGTCGCCCTGCCCCGCCCCGCCTTCCACCACCGGGTGGCCGACCGCGGTGGCGGCGAGGCCGTGCACGGTGAAGTACGGCGGCTCGAAGGCGAGCAGGCACATCAGGTGATCGAACAGGCGGGCGACCTTTTCCGCGCGCTTCGGCTTCCACGCCCAGACCATGGGAGCGACGTAGTGCACCCGCGGAATGCGGCTTTTGCGGGCGATCAGCGCCTTGGCGACGCGGCCGTTGAAGCCGAGCGAATCGATGGTGACGACGACTGCGGGCTTCTTTTCCAGGATATCCGCCGCCACGTCCTTCACCCGGCGCAGCACGGTGGGAATGCGCGGAATCACCTCAGCGAGGCCCATCACCGCGATGTCCGACTGCGGGAACAACGAGGCGAGCCCTTCCTCCGCCATGCTTTCGCCGCCCACCCCGGCAAAGCGCACACGGCCGCCGGTGCGCTCCACGAGCGCCCGCATCAGGCGCGCGCCGAGCACGTCGCCCGAGGGTTCGCCGGCGACCAGATAGATCAACGGCGCATCGGCGTGTGCGGGCAGGCCCATGACGAAGAGGCCAAGCGCATCGGCGCGGGCGGCCATCGCCGCCGCATCGATCACCAGGGCGGCCCCGGCCTCCACCGCGATGCCGGAAAGGCCCGCCGCAGCCGCGGCCTCCACCGTCGCCACGCCTACGGTCGGCAGGTCGAGGCGACGGTCCTGCCCCGGCTTGCACACTTTCACCAGCACGCCGCCGCGCCCTTCGCGCCGCAGCTCGCCGCTGCGCGCCAGCATGCGGTCGGTGCCCTCCATCCCCTCGACGGCAAGCACCATGCCCTGCTGCACCACCGCGCCCTGGCCGACGTCCAGCGCGCCCAGGCCCTTCGCCACCTCGAAGCCGCGGGCGATGTCCGCCTCGTCTTCCGCCGAAGGGCGCAGGGAGCCGTAGGCGCCCTCCTTCGCCAGAATCCCGGCCAGCACCTCGTGCGCGCCGACGAGGCACAGCCCTTCCGCCTGGAATTCCGCGGAAATCGCGCGCAGCAGCCCGTCGTCGCCCAGCGCCTGCATGCCGATTTTCGCCAGAAAGGCGGCGCCGCGCGCATCCGGCCGCAGGTTGGAAAGCGATGGGCGCTTCATCGCGCCGGCGAACGCCACCTCGGCGACTCCGGCCTCCTTGAGCAGGCGGAACGCCTCCCCCAGTGCGCCGATGCGCACCCAGGCATGCGCCACCCCCTCCACGGTTTCCGCGTCGGTGTAGCCTTCGAGCGCCAGCACGAACACCGGCTTTCCCTGTGCGCGGGCCGCGGAAACAAGCAGCCGGGGGAGAGCCCCTCCCCCGGCCAGAATGCCGATCCCGCCTTGCGCCGTGCCGTTGCCGTCCACGCCTTAGGCTTCCTTTTCCGGTGTGCCTCCCGGCTGGCAG
>JBFWJB010000081.1:0-10451 GCA_050253435.1 Rhodospirillaceae bacterium | reverse complement strand
GCAAGCAGGCCGGGCAGGTCGTCGATCCAGTGCAGGCTCATGCAGCACACGACCGCATCGGCAGTGGCGTCGACGACCGGCAGGGAGTCCTCGTCGGCGACCACGGCGGGGGCGGGGGCGAGCGCCGCCATCGCCGCGGAGGGCTCTACCGAGACCAGGGTCTCGATGCCGCCGCGCCCGGCGCGCAGGCGCGCAAGCTGGCCGGTGTGCGCCCCGAGGTCGAGGGCGAGCGGGAAGGCGCGGCGGATGTCGCTGAGGCGGTCGAGCAGGCGCTCCGCCGCCGCGCGCAGCAGGAAGTCGGGCTCGCGCGCCGGGTCGAAGCCGCGCACCGCGCGGTCGCGGCGAAGGCGCAAGAGGGAGCGATCGAAGAGGGAGGGCCGTTCGGACATGCCCCCCATATGGCGCTTGCCGCGGCAAAACGCAAAGCCGTTCTTGCTTGAGCGGGACGGCGCGATCGGGCAGACTCGCCTGCCATGACCAGTGCGATGATTTTCCCGCGGATTCGGGGTGTGCGGCGCGGCCTGGGGGCGGCGCTGGACCTTCTGTTGCCGGAGCGCTGCCCGGTGTGCGGCGCGCCGCTGCAGGGCGGCTCCGGCGCGGCTTTGTGCCCCGCGTGCTTCGCCGGGCTGCGCTTCCCCGCGCCGCCCGTGTGCGGGCGCTGCGGCCTGCCGCTGCCCGCCTCGGGCAACTGCGGCTGCGCCGCGGGCGGGGCGATCGCCCGGCGGCGCTTCGCGGTGTTCTACGGAGACGTCTCCGCCGCGCTGATTCTGCGCTGCAAGCACGGCGACCGCCCGGACATCGCTGCCCGCCTCGCCGCGTGGATGGCGCGCGCCGGGGCGGAGCTGCTGGCCGACGCCGACCTGCTGGTGCCGGTGCCGATCCACTGGACGCGCCTCGCATTCCGCCAGTACAACCAGTCGGCGGAGATCGCCCGCAACCTTTCCCGCCTTTCCGGCAAGCCGTGGGACGCGCGGGCGCTCAAGCGCATCCGCCGCACCCCGCCGCAGGGGCGGCTGTCCGCGCGGGCGCGGCGGCGCAACGTGGCGGGCGCCTTCGCCGCGCGGCCGGGGGCGGCGCTGGCCGGGCGGCGCGTGCTTCTGATCGACGACGTGGCGACCACCGGCGCCACCGCCGAGGCCTGCGCGCAGGCGCTGCGCGCCGCGGGCGCGGCCGCGGTGGACCTGCTGTCCGCCGCCGCGGCGGTGCCCGGCGAAACTTGATTTTTTCCGAAAATCCCCTCACATCGGGGACGACAAACCCGCAACAGGAGGCCCCCATGGCCAAGATCGAGATCTACACCACCAAGGTCTGCCCCTACTGCATGCGCGCCAAGGCGCTGTTCAAGCGCAAGGGCGTGGATTTCTCCGAGATCGACGTCTCCACCGACGACGAAAAGATGGACGCGATGGTGAAGCGCGCCGGCGGCCGCCAGACGGTGCCGCAGATCTTCATCAACGGCCAGCACGTCGGCGGCTGCGACGACCTCTATGCGCTGGATTCCAAGGGCGGCCTGGACCCGCTGCTCGCCTCCTGAGCCGTCATGAGCGCATTTTCCGTCGCCTGCCTGCAGGTCAACGCTTCCGACGACATGGACGCCAACATCGCCACCGCGCTTGAGCTTGCCTCCGGCGCGGCGGACGATGGCGCCGACCTTGTCCTGATGCCCGAAAACGTGGCGATGATGACCTGGGGCAGCGAGGCGATCCGCGCCGCGGCGCGGACGGAGGAGGCGCACCCCGCGCTCGCCGCCTTCCGCGCCTTCGCCAAGGCGCGCCAGGGGTGGGTGCACGCCGGCACCCTGGCGGTGCCGTCGCCTGCGGGCAAGGTGTTCAACCGCACCTACGTGATCGGCCCCGAGGGGGAGATCGCGGCGCGCTACGACAAACTGCACATGTTCGACGTCGACCTCGGAGGCGGCGAGAGCTATGCCGAATCCCTCACCTTCGAACCGGGCGCTGCGCCCGCGGCGGTGGACCTGCCGTGGGGGCGGCTCGGGCTTTCGGTGTGCTACGACCTGCGCTTCCCCCATCTCTATCGCGCGCTGGCCATGGCGGGGTGCGACTTTCTGGCGGTGCCCGCGGCCTTCACTCAGGTGACAGGGGCGGCGCATTGGCATATCCTTTTACGTGCGCGCGCCATCGAAACCGGGTGTTTCGTCTTTGCGCCCGCGCAGACCGGAACCCACGTCCGCGGGCGCAAGACCTATGGCCACGCCCTGGTCGTCGCCCCCTGGGGCGAGGTTCTGGCCGACGGCGGGGAGGACGTGGGCTACGTCCTCGCGGATATCGACCCGGCAGCGGTGGATACGGCGCGCGGCAAGGTTCCGTCGCTCGCGCACGGGCGCGATCTGGCGGACGTGGTGATCGGCGGGTAGGGATGATCCGGTTCGCCCTCAAATGCGCCTGCGGGCATCGCTTCGACTCCTGGTTCCGCGACAACCGGGCGTATGAGGATTTGTCCGCGGCGGGATGCATCGCATGCCCGGCCTGCGGCGGCGCCGATGTCGCCAAGGCGCCGATGGCGCCCAACATCGCCACGGCGCGGGAGGAGGGGGCCGACGCCTCCGCCGCGCGGTTGCGCGCCCTCCTGCTTTCCCTGCGCGATACGGTGGAGGAGAACTGCGAGAACGTCGGCCCCGCCTTCGCCGAGGAAGCGCGCAAAATTCATTACGGCGAGGCTCCGGCCCGCGGCATCTACGGCGAGGCCTCCGCCGACGAAGCAAACGCCCTGGTGGAAGAAGACATAACGTTTGCGCGTTTACCGTGGATTTCTCGCGGCGATTCCTAGGCTGCCGCACAGCGGCATACTCGTTTCTTGTTTCATCAGTACATTAGAATGTATAGTTTCACGCACCCGCCAATTGGCGGTGCGCTTTGGCGTGCCGGTTTTTTGCGCACGGCGGCGATGCCCGCGCCATGAAAGTATCTTGACTTCGACTTTTCCCAGCATTTTATGACGTAATTATCGTTTTACTCAAAAGTTTCTGTGTTAGACTGCGTGTTTGCCGCTTTTGAATAAAAGCCAGCGACGGCGCTGAGGGGAGAAACGGGCGCTATGCGATGGGGGAATGCCTTCCGCCGCAATTCCATAACCTACCGGCAGGTGCGGCTGGTCCTCTATGCCGTGCTCTCCGTCGGCTGCCTGTTGTTTCTCGTCGAGGCCGCCCTTCTCGCCGCGTCGGAGCGGGACGGATTGCTGGCGCGGCAGGGACAGATCGTCGCCCTGGCCGAACGGCCCGCCACCTCCGCGATCTGGGAGTTCAACGACCGCCTCGCCGCGGAGACGCTGGCCGGGGTGATGGCCGCGCCCGACGTGCAGGCGGCGATGATCGTGCACGCCGACGGCATGCCGTTCGCCTCCGAGGGGCGGCCGCCCGGCTCCGCGCCGTTGTGGAAGCGCCTGCTCGGCAGGCTGATCGTCGGACCGCATGAACGCATCGCCCAGCCGCTTTCGGTGCCCGGCCTGGTGCCCGGCCAGAATACCGACACCATCGGCAGCCTGATCGTGGCGTTCGACGTGGCGGCGCAGGCCGACCGCTTCGTCAGCCTGTTGTGCGGCGGCCTGGCGCTCACCCTGTTCGGGGTGTTCCTCGTCGTTGCCGCGGTCGCCGTGCTGTTCGACCGCTTTCTCACCCGGCCGATCCTCGCGATCTCGCGTCAGGTGGACGGCGTGGACGCCGAGGACCCGCACGGACACATGCTGACGGTGCCGAAGTGGCACCTCCACTCGGAACTCGGCCTCGCGGTGCAGAAGATCAACGCCATGCTCATCCACCTCGGCAATGCGCAGCACGCGCTGCGCCGCATGGCGACGCGCGACGCCACCACCAACCTGCCCAACCGCACGCTGACCATCGAGCACCTCGTCGCCATGGCGCGCCGCGCCCAGCCGGGGCGGGTGGCGGCGGTGATGGCGGTGCTGATGGACCGCCTGGACGAACTCAAGGACCTGATCGGCCACGAGGAGGCCGACGAAATGGCGATGGACATGGCGGTGCGCCTGCTCGATGCGGTGGGTTCCGAGGCGTTCATCGGCCGCATCGGCGTGGATTCCTTCGCCGTGGTGATCGAGGACCTGGATTCGGTGACCGCCGCGGTGGACTACGCCAACGGTCTTCTGGAAAATCTCACCCGCGTCGAATCCGCCGACGAGGTGCGCCCCTCGGTGTGCGTCGGCATTGCGCTTTTCCCCAACGACGGCACCGACGGCGCCGAGCTTCTGCGCAAGGCGGTGGCCGCCACCGCGGGCGCGCGGCGCAAGGCCAACGAGCGCTGGAACTTCTTCGAGGACGGACTGGCCGAGGGCGCGCACCGCCGCCTGCTGCTGGAAAGCCAGCTCCATCAGGCGCTGGAGACCCGCGAGTTCACCCTCTATTTCCAGCCGCAGATGTCCTGCCGCGGCGAGGTGGTGGGGGCGGAGGCGCTGCTGCGCTGGCGCCGCGACGGCCAGGTGGTGCCGCCCGGCGCGTTCATTCCGGTGGCGGAGGACTGCGGCCTGGTGGTGCCGATCGGCGACTTCGTGCTGGAGGAGGCCTGCCGCGCCTCGGCGCAGCTGCGCAGCGCGGGGGCGAACATGACGATCGCAGTCAACGTCTCGCCGCAGCAACTCGCCGACCCCGGCTTCGTCGCCCGCGTCGGCGAGACGCTCGCGCGCCACGGCGTGGCGCCGGACCGCCTGGAGATCGAGATCACCGAATACACCCTGGCGATGGAGCGCGGCGCGCTGGCCGACCGGGTGCGCGCCCTGCGCGACCACGGCATCCGCATCGCGCTCGACGATTTCGGCACCGGGTATTCGTCGCTCAGCTACCTGCGGCGCTTTCCGGTGGACGTGCTCAAGATCGACCGCAGCTTCGTTTCCGACGTGCCGCACGACGTGGCGGTGCCGTCGACCATTCTTACCCTGGCGCAGCGCCTGGGGATGAAGTGCGTGGCCGAGGGCATCGAAACCGAGGCGCAGCGCGACTGGATGGTCGCCAACGGCTGCACCACGCTGCAGGGGTATCTGTTCGCCAAACCGATGCCGTTCGACGACTTCATGGCGCGCTACGGCCGCCGCACCACCGGCAAGATTCTAAGGCTTCGCCGCGAAGGCCATATAATTGACGGATAGGTCGTCGCCCTCGCTCCAGGAGTCGGAAAGCGGGGCGTAGGTGAGGCCGGTGAAGCGCGGCGGACACATTCCGGCGGCGGCGAGGTCGCGGGCGATCTCCGAAGGTTTCACGAAGTCGCGCCAGTCGTGGGTGCCTGCGGGCAGCCAGCGGACGATGTATTCCGCACCGATCTTGGCGAGCACCAGGCTCTTCATCGTGCGGTTGAGGGTGGCGAGCGCCATCAGGCCGCCGCTTTTCAGGGGCGCGGCGGCGGCGGAGAGGAAGAGCCGCCGGTCGGCGACGTGCTCCACCACCTCGAGCGCCAGCACCGCATCGAAGCGCTCCGCGCCGAGTTCCTCGGGCAGGGCGACGCGGTAGTCGATGGAAAGATGCATGCGCTCCGCATGATTGGCCGCGGTCTTGACGTTCTTTTCCGAGGCGTCGACGCCGGTCACCGCAAAGCCCAGCCGCGCCATCGGCTCGGCGATCAGGCCGCCGCCGCAGCCGACGTCGAGCAGGCTGAGCCCTTCGAACGGTCTTTCCAGCGCGGCATCGCGGCCGAAATGCGCGGCCAGCCGCTCTTTGAGAATCGCGATGCGCACCGGGTTGAAGCGGTGCAGAGGGCGGAAGGGCCCTTCCAGCGCCCACCAGGTGTCCGCCAGCGCCGTGAACTTGGCGATCTCGGCGGGATCGGCGGAGCCGTGCGCGGCGGCTTCGCGCGCCGCCGGTTTTGCGGGTTTGGTCATGTCTGTGCCCTTGCCTAAAAGGATAAGGACCGAGTATGTATAGCAGCCGGTCGTCAGGCAACTCGTTACGAAAGACTTTTTGGGAAACCCGGCCGCGCGGCGGCGCGCGCCTCCCGGCAATCAGAGATACCGTGTCATGGCCCGTATTGTCCAAAAGTTCGGCGGAACCTCGGTCGCGAATATGGAACGTATTCGCAACGTCGCCCGCCTGGTGAAAAAAGAAGTGGATGCCGGAAACCAGGTGGCGGTGGTGCTCTCCGCCATGTCCGGCGTGACCAACCAACTGGTCTCCTACTGTCAGGAAGCGGCGCCGCTGTTCGATCAGGGCGAATACGACGCTGTGGTCTCCACCGGCGAGCAGGTGACGATCGGCCTTCTGTCGATCATCCTGCAGTCGATGGGGGTGTCCGCGCGGTCCTGGTGCGGCTGGCAGATTCCGATCCATACCGACGACGCCCACGGCAAGGCGCGCATCGTCGATATCGAGACCGACGAGATCCTGGCGCGCATGGCGGCGGGCGAGGTGCCGGTGGTCGCCGGCTTCCAGGGCATCGGCAACGACGGCCGCATCACCACGCTGGGGCGCGGCGGTTCCGACACCTCGGCGGTGGCGTTGGCTGCGGCGCTGGGCGCCGACCGCTGCGACATCTACACCGACGTGGACGGGGTCTACACCACCGACCCCCGGATCGTTCCCAAGGCGCGCAAGCTGCCGCGCGTCACCTATGAGGAAATGCTGGAAATGGCGTCCCTGGGCGCGAAGGTCCTGCAGACCCGCTCGGTCGAGATGGCGATGAAATATCGCGTCAACCTGCAGGTCCTGTCGAGCTTCGAGGACATCCCCGGAACCCTGGTTTGCGACGAGGAAGACATCGTGGAAAAGGAAGTTGTCAGCGGCATCGCCTACAGCCGGGATGAGGCGAAGGTGACCCTGCAGGGGGTCAAGGACCACCCCGGCATCGCGGCGGCCATCTTCGGCCCGCTCGCGGAGTCCAACATCAACGTCGATATGATCGTGCAGAACGTCTCGGCGGAGGGTCACACCGACCTCACCTTCACCGTGCCGCGCACCGACCTCTTGCGCGCGCTCAAGGTGCTGGACGAGGTGAAGAAGACCGTCGGCTTCCGCGATCTCACCCACAGCGACACGGTGGTGAAGATCTCCGTCATCGGCGTGGGCATGCGCACCCATGCGGGCGTGGCGCAGAAGATGTTCTCCGCCCTCGCCGAGCGCGGCATCAACATCCTGGTGATCAGCACTTCGGAGATCAAGGTGAGCGTCCTCATCGAGGAGGAATACACCGAGCTGGCCTTGCGCGCCCTGCACACGGCCTACGGTCTGGACGCGCGGTAAGGTAGGGCCCGGCCGCAAGGCCGGGCGGTAACGAGTTGTGGGGAGCGACCGGCCGCGATGAGCAGGACACGGCAAGCGTATCAGGATCTGGACCGTCTGTGGCGTCGCGGGCGGGAGTTTTTGGGGTGCGAGTGCGCCGTTCTCGGCGGAGCGATGTCCTGGGTGTCGGAGCGCCACCTGGTGGCGGCGATCTCCAATGCCGGGGGCTTCGGCGTGATCGCCTGCGGCTCGATGCCGCCGGACCTCCTCGCCGCCGAGATCGCAGGCACCAAAGCGCTGACCGATAAGCCTTTCGGCGTCAACCTCATCACCATGCATCCGCAGCTCGACGACCTCATCGACGTGTGCGGCGCGGCCGGGGTCGGCCACGTGGTGCTGGCGGGCGGCCTGCCCACCTCCGCGGCGATCAAGCGCGCCAAGGACTTCGGGGCCAAGGTGGTGTGCTTCGCGCCCGCCCTGGTGCTGGCCAAGAAGCTCGTCCGCGCCGGGGCCGACGCCCTGGTGATCGAGGGCGCGGAAGCGGGCGGACACATCGGCCCGGTGTCCACCTCGGTGCTGGCGCAGGAGATCCTGCCGGAGATGGGCGACAAGGTGCCGGTGTTCGTCGCGGGCGGCATCGGCCGCGGCGAGGCGATGCTCTCCTATCTCGAAATGGGCGCGGCGGGGGTGCAGCTCGGCACCCGCTTCGTCTGCGCCCACGAGTGCATCGCGCATCCGAAGTTCAAGCAGGCGTTCATCCGCGCCTCGGCGCGCGACGCCGTGGTTTCGGTGCAGATCGACCCGCAGTTCACGGTGATTCCGGTGCGCGCCCTCAGCAACGCCGGGACCGAGCGCTTCATGGAGGTGCAGCGCTCGGTGATCGAGAAGTTCCACCGCGGCGAAATGGACCAGAAGGCGGCTCAGCTCGAAATCGAGCATTTCTGGGCCGGTGCGCTCCGCCGCGCGGTGATCGACGGCGACGTGGAGAACGGCTCTCTGATGGCCGGGCAGAGCGTCGGCATGGTCACGGCGGAACAAAGCGCGCGGGAGATCATCGACGACATCATCGCCCAGGCATTGGACGCACTCGACGCGCGGAAGACGCTCGCCGCAATGCCCGGGGAAGTTCAGGGCGCCCTCTGATGCCGGGAGATGCCGCCGCGGTTTCGCGCCGCCTTCTCGGGCGTATCCGTGAAGCGATGGCGCAGCCGGGTCTCCCCGAGGACCGGCTGCAGGTCATCGTGCGGATCATCGCCGAGGAGATGCAGGCGGCGGTGTGCTCCTGCTATGTGATGCGCGCCGGCGAGGTGCTGGAGCTGTTCGCCACCCAGGGCCTGCGCCCCACCGCGGTGCACATGACGCGCCTGCGCGTCGGCGAGGGCCTGGTCGGTTTCATCGCCGCGCACCCGCGTCCGCTCGCGCTCTCCGACGCGTGGACCCATCCCAATTTCGCCTACCGCCCGGAAACCGGCGAGGAACCCTACCGTTCGTTCCTCGGCGTGCCGATCGTGCGCATCGCCCGCGTCGCCGGGGTTCTGGTGGTGCAGACCACGGAAAGCCGCGACTTCGCGCCGGAGGAGGTGGAAGCCCTCGAAACCGTGGCGATGGTGCTGGCCGAGCTTCTGACCACCGGCAACCTGATCGACCGGCGCGAGCAGATTCCGGTGGACGGCACCGCCCTGGTGCCGCTGCGCATCAACGGGCTGAAGCTCTCCGCGGGCCTGGGCGTCGGTGCGGCCTATCTGCACCGCAAGGTCCCTTTCATCACCCGCCTGGTCAGCGAAGACCCGGAGCAGGAGGCGAAGCGCTTCGAGGAGGCGCTCGGGCGCATGCACATCGCGCTCGACGAGATGCTCGCCGCCGAGGAGATCGGCAAGAGCGAGTACCGCGACATCCTGGAAGCCTACCGCATGTTCGCCGCCGACCGCGGCTGGATCGAGCGTATCCGCGACCACATCCGCGGCGGCCTCTCCGCCGAGGCGGCGGTGCAGCGCGCCCAGGAGGAGAACCGCGCCCGCCTGCAGCAGGTCACCGACCCCTATCTGCGCGAGCGCCTCTACGACCTCGAAGACCTCACCGACCGCCTGATGCTGCACCTCATGGGGCAAGACAGCGCGGACCGCAAAATTCTGCCGCCGCACGCCATCCTGGTGGCGCGCACCCTCGGCCCCGCCGACCTGCTCGACTACGACATGAGCCGCATCCACGGCGTGGTGCTGGAGGAGGGCTCGCCCTCGATGCACGTCGCCATCATCGCCCGCGCCCTCAACATCCCGATGGTCGCCCGCGTGCCCTCGATCCTCGGCAAGATCGGGGCCGGGGACCCGGTGATCGTCGACGGCGACAACGGCAGCGTGTTCATCCGTCCGAGCGAGGACGTTTCCGCCTCCTTCATCTCCACGGTGCGGATGCGCCGCGAGAAGCAGAAGGCCTTCGCGGTGCTGCGCGATCTGCCCGCGGTCGCCAAGGACGGGGTGCGCATCGAACTTCTGATGAACGCGGGCCTGCTCGCCGACATGCCGATTCTCGACCAGGTGAACGCCGACGGCATCGGGCTTTACCGCACCGAGCTGCCGTTCATGGCGCACGCCGAGACCCCGGACGTGGAGGTGCAGACCGCGCTCTACCGCGCGGTGATGGATCAGTCGGGCGGGCGGCCGGTGTGCTTCCGCACCCTCGACGTCGGCGGCGACAAGATGCTGCCCTACTGGCAGAGCACCGGCGAGGAGAACCCGGCGATGGGCTGGCGGTCGATCCGCATCACCCTCGACCATCCGGCGATCATGCGCCACCAGCTGCGCGCGCTGATCCGCGCCTGCGAGGGGCGGCCGCTCTCGGTGATGTTCCCGATGGTCGCCGAAGTCGCCGAATTCGACGCGGCGAAGCGCATTCTCGACCTTGAAATGGACCGCGCGGCGCGGCGCGGCGAGCCGCTGCCGGAGCGCCTGTCCATCGGCTGCATGCTGGAGGTGCCGTCCCTGGTGTTCCAGCTGCCGCAGATGCTGAAGCGGCTGGATTTCCTCTCCGTCGGCTCCAACGATCTCGCGCAGTTTCTGTTCGCGCGCGACCGCGGCAACCAGCGCATCGCCGAACGCTACGACCTTCTCTCGCCGCCGTTCTTGAGCCTGCTCGACCGCATCCTTACCGCCTGCGAGGCGGCGGGGGTGCCGTGCTCGCTGTGCGGCGAGATGGCGGCCAATCCGCTCGACAGCATGGCGCTGGTCGGGCTCGGCTTCCGCCGCCTTTCGGTGAACGGCCCGGCGGTGGGGCCGGTCAAGGC
>JBFWJB010000080.1:0-10460 GCA_050253435.1 Rhodospirillaceae bacterium | reverse complement strand
TTCTGTTTTTCGCCGCGAAGCGGCAGGCAATCCCTGCTGCATCGACTCCGGGCTTATGGCGCTTCGCGCAAAAACCAATGGGGGTCTGGGGCCTCCAGGCCCCAGCGGGTCCAGGGCGGAGCCCTGACCTGGTTTTTCCCGTCTTGACACCCGCGAGGAAATTTGCGAATTGTCAATTCAACGGCATGGCCCACCGGCAACGGGCCCGCGGGATTTGATGGGTGCAGCTTGCGACCGCGTAATCAATCGCTAAAGCGCCACGGAGCCTTTCCGGCGATGTGGTCCCCTGGGTCGCATGGCTGTGGAAGGCTCGAATTGTTTGGGCGGCTCCCCATATGCGGTCTCCGGGCGACGACAGCGCCACCTATCGGAGAACCGCCATGACGCAGACACCCCGACGTTCCTCCCGTACCATTGCCGCGCGCGCCGGAATCGACGCCGACGCCGCCTATGGCGCGATCACGCCGCCGATCGTCACCTCCAGCAACTTTTCCTTCGCCGGGTTCGACGCCAAGCGCACCTACGACTACACCCGCAGCGGCAACCCGACGCGCGACGCGCTGGCGGGCGCACTGGCGGAGCTGGAGGGCGGCGCGGGCGCGGTGATCACCGCCACCGGCATGTCGGCGCTGGACCTCGCCTTCGGCCTGCTCTCCGCCGGGGACCTTGTCGTTGCGCCGCACGACTGTTACGGCGGCACCCACCGGCTGCTCTCCACCCGCGCCGCCAAGGGGCATATCCGCGTCGTCTTCGCCGACCTTACCGATACCGCCCACCTCACCGCCGCCTTCGCCGAGCGGCCGAAGCTGGTGCTGATCGAAACTCCGAGCAACCCGCTGTTGCGCATCACCGACATCGCGGCGGTGGCGAAGCGGGCGCATGCGGCGGGGGCCATCGTGGTGGCGGACAACACCTTCCTCTCCCCCGCGTTGCAGCAGCCGCTCGCCCTGGGAGCGGACATCGTGGTCCACTCGCTGACCAAATACGTCAACGGCCACTCCGACGTGGTCGGCGGCGCGGCGATCGCCAAGACCGCCGCCCTGCACGAGGAACTGGCGGCACTGGCCAACGCCACCGGCGTCACCGGCGCGCCGTTCGACAGCTGGCTGGTGCTGCGCGGCCTGCGCACCCTGGACCTGCGCATCGCCGCGCAGTGCAAATCCGCCGCGGCGATCGCCAAATTCCTCTCCACCCAGCCCGCGGTGGGCAAGGTCTATTACCCCGGCCTGCCGGACCACTCCGGCCACGCCCTGGCGAAACGCCAGCAGGCCGACTTCGGCGCCATGCTCTCCTTCGAACTCGCCGACCCCGCCGCGGTGGAACCCTTCGTCGATGCGCTCACCCGCCCCGGCGCGCCGTTCAGCCTTGCCGAATCCCTCGGCGGCTTCGAAAGCCTGATCGCCCACCCCGCCACCATGACCCACGCCGCCATGGACCCGGAGGCGCGCAAGACCGCAGGCATCACCGACGGCCTGCTGCGCCTCTCCACCGGGCTGGAAGATATCGCGGACCTGAAAAAGGCCCTGAAATCCGCCTTCCGCGCGCTCGGCTGAAAAAAACAAAAACTTTCCGGAGGGACTCGGTCCCTCCGGGCCTCCCATAACTTTTGGTTTTTGCGCGCAGCGCCATAGAACCATCACGCGGCGTGACGGTTGATTGCCGCTACGCGGCGAAAAACCAGTTATGGAGTCAAGGGGGCCTCCCGGCCCCTTGCGGGTCCGGGCCGAGCCCGGCCTGGTTTTCCCCCGCCCTATTTTAACATATAAAAATTGTATAATAATTTTATTTCTATTGACTAAGTGTGAAATTCTCCCTATCTACGCTTTCACGACACCCCGGCAGACAGGACACGTGCCATGACCCGCATTTATTCCGACAACGCGCAATCCATCGGCCGCACGCCGTTGGTCAAACTCAATCGCGTCGCCCCCGGTGGGGCGGTGGTTCTCGCCAAGATCGAGGGCCGCAACCCGGCCTATTCGGTGAAGTGCCGGTTGGGCGCGGCGCTGATCTGGGATGCGGAGAAGAAGGGCCTGCTCGGCCCCGGCGTGGAGATCGTCGAGCCCACCTCCGGCAACACCGGCATTGCGCTGGCCTATGTGGCGGCGGCCAAGGGCTACAAGCTCACCCTCCTGATGCCCGAAACGATGAGCCTGGAGCGCCGTCGGGTTTTGAGGTTCCTCGGTGCGAACCTGGTGCTCACCCCCGGTCCGGAGGGCATGGCGGGTGCGGTGCGCCGCGCCGAGGAGATCGCCGCGGCGGACCCGAAGCGATACTACCTGCCGCAGCAGTTCAAGAACCCGGCCAACCCGACGATTCATGAGGCGACCACCGGCCCGGAGATCTGGGACGACACCGCGGGCGGCGTCGACGTTCTGGTGTCCGGCGTCGGCACCGGCGGCACCATCACCGGCATTTCGCGCTTCATCAAGAACACCAAGGGCAAGGCGATCACCTCGGTGGCGGTGGAGCCCGCGGCCAGCCCGGTGATCCGCCAGTATCTGGCGAAGGAGACGATCAAGCCCGGCCCGCACAAGATTCAGGGCATCGGCGCGGGGTTCATTCCCGACACGCTGGACGTTTCGGTGATCGACCGGGTGGAAGCGGTGGAGAACGACGAGGCGATCGACTTCGCCCGCCGCCTCGGGCGGGAGGAAGGCATTCTCGCCGGCATCTCCTCCGGCGCCGCCGTGGCGGCGGCGGCGAAGCTGGCCGCGGACCCGGCGTTCGCGGGCAAGACCATCGTCGTCATTCTGCCCGACGCGGGGGAGCGTTATCTCTCCTCCGCCCTGTTCGAAGGCATCGAGGCGTAAACGCAAAAGGGCCGCCCCGCGGGGCGGCCCTTGCCGCGCGCAGAACGCCCCCTAGTGCGCGCAGATTTTTTCCAATTCGGTGTTGAAGCCCGCGCCGCCGGGCACGAACTTGCCCCGCTCCGCCAGGAAGTCCACCAGTTCGCGCGCCGTCATCTCTTCCGCAGAGCAGGTGTGAAATCGCGCAGCCGCGCCGAAGCGCGCCTCGATCGCCGCGACCAGGGCCTCGGCGGAGGCGAACCCCTCCTTCGACTCCAGCATCATGTGCAGGACCTCGTGTCCGTGGATCGACTCCATGCTTCCCCTTCTCAGCCGTTGCGGAATCGTGCGCGGACGCAGCGGCCCATGCGCTTTTCTGGAATGTATCAAAGATTACCTTTAGGTCAAGAATAATCTTTTCTTGCATCCGGAGCTCCGCGGCGCTCCCATCTGCTGGCGGATATCCACGGCAAGAGGAGGAGTCCATGCCCCGGTGGAACACGCGTGCGGCACTTGCCCTGGCCGGTTGTCTTGCGGCATCGGGGGGCGCGCAGGCGGCCTCCCAGCCTGCGGTGGAGGCGGCGAACGGCATGGTCGTCTCGTCGCAGCGGCTCGCCTCCGAGGCCGGGCTCGCCATGCTCCAGGCGGGCGGCAATGCGGTGGACGCGGCGGTGGCGGTGGGCTATGCGCTGGCCGTGGTCAACCCCTGCTGCGGCAACATCGGCGGCGGCGGCTTCATGACCATCCACCTCGCCGGAGAGAACGGCACGCCGCGCGACGTCTTCCTCAATTTCCGCGAGACCGCGCCCGCCGCGGCAAGGGCGGAGATGTACCTGGACGCCCACGGCGAGGTGGTGAAGGGGCTTTCCCTCGACGGCTACCTCGCCGCCGGAGTGCCGGGCACGGTGATGGGCCTGGACCACGCGCTCTCCCGCTTCGGCACCAAGAGCCGCGCCGAGGCGATGGCCGAGGCGATCAAACTCGCGCGCGAGGGCTTCGTCCTCACCCGCGCCGATACCGACATCATCGAGGCGCGCGCAAAGCGCCTCGCCAAGGATCCGGAGGCGGCGCGCATCTTCCTCCGCCCCGACGGCGCCGCCCCCGCCCCCGGCGAACGCCTGGTGCAAAAGGACCTGGCCGCCACCCTGGAGATGATCGCGCAGAAGGGCCCTTCCGCCTTCTATCACGGCCCCATCGCCAAGGCGGTGGCGGCGGCGAGCAAGGCCCACGGCGGCATCCTCGGCGAGACCGACTTCGCCGCCTATACCGTCACCGAAAGCAGGCCGCTTTCCTGCACCTACCGCGGCTATGCCGTGCTCTCCGCGCCGCCGCCCAGCTCCGGCGGCGTCACCCTGTGCCAGATGCTCAACGTGCTGGAAGGCTACGACCTGCGCGGCATGGGCTTCCGCTCCGCGCGCTCGGTGCACCTGATGACCGAGGCGATGCGCCACGCCTACCTCGACCGCAACACCCTGCTCGGCGACCCGGCGTTCGTGCCCAACCCTCTGCCGCGCCTGCTCTCCAAGGACTACGCCGCGGAAATCCGCGAACGCATCGACCCCGACAAGGCGACGCCCTCGGCGGAGCTCGCCCCCGGCACGCCGCCCCACGAAAAGCCGGAAACCACCCACTACTCGGTGGTGGACGCAGCGGGCAACGCGGTGGCCGTCACCTACACCATCAACGGCGCGTTCGGCGCGGGCGTGGTCGCGCCGGGCACCGGCTTCCTCCTCAACGACGAGATGGACGACTTCACCGCCAAGCCCGGCGTGAAGAACCTCTACGGCCTGGTGCAGGGCGAACGCAACAAGATCGCCCCCGGCAAGCGCCCTCTCTCGTCGATGTCGCCCAGCATCGTCTCCAAGGACGGCCAGGTGGTGCTGGTGCTGGGCAGCCCCGGCGGCTCGCGCATCATCACCATCGTGCTGGAAACCATCCTGAACGTGGTGGACTACGGCATGGCCCCGCAGGAGGCGGTGGACGCGCCGCGCATCCATCACCAGTGGCTGCCGGATACCCTCTTCTACGAGCCCTTCGGCCTCTCGCCCGACACCATCGAACGCCTCGAAGCCATGGGCCATACGCTCAAGGAACAGAAACCCTGGGGCGCGGCGGAACTCATCCAGGTGGGCGGCAAAGGCCCGGCGCAAAAAGACGCCGCCGCCCCGGTCAACGACGCCGCCCTCTCCGGCGCGGTGCGGTCGGGCTTCCTCTACGGCGCCAACGACGCCCGCAGACCCGCCGGGGCGGCGGTGGGGTATTAACACCAAAACTTCGCGGAGGGACTCGGTCCCTCCGCACCTCCCATAACCTTTGGTTTTTTGCGCGCAGCGCCATAAGGCCATCACGCGGCGTGACGGTTGGTGGCCGCTTCGCGGCGAAAAAAGTTATGGGAGGTCTGGAGGGTCCGCGACCCTCCAGGACGTTTCGGTTTTTACGCCACGCCCTCTTCCACCGCCTTGCGCACCTCGTGTTCGATCAGGCGCCAGACGCGATCGACGAGGGAGACGAAGGCCTCGCTACGTTTCATTTCCATGGTGCGCGGCCGCGGCAGGGGCACGGGGATTTCCTCCCGCACCGAGCCGGGGCGGGCGCTGAACACCACGACGCGGTCGGAGAGGAACACCGCCTCGTCGATCTGGTGGGTGATCAGCACCACGGTGGTGCGGCTTTCGCTCCAGATGTTGAGCAGTTCGCCCTGCATGATTTCGCGGGTTTGCGCGTCGAGGGCGGCGAACGGCTCGTCGAGCAGCAGGATGCGTGGATTCACCGCCAGGGCGCGCGCCACGTTGACGCGCTGGCGCATGCCGCCGGAGAGCTGGTGCGGGTAGTGGTTTTCGAAACCGGCGAGTCCGGCCATCTGCACGAAGCGCTGCGCGGTTTCGTGGGCCCCCGCGAGTTTCGCGCCGCCGATGGTAAGGCCGTAGGCGACGTTGTCGAGCACCGTCTTCCAGGGTAGCAGGCAGTCCTGCTGGAACACCATGGCGCGGTCGAAGCCCGGGTGCGTCACCGCGTCGCCGCCCACCCGCACCACGCCGGAGGTGGCGGGCAACAGCCCGTCGATGATGCGCAGGAGGGTGGATTTGCCCGAGCCGCTGGCCCCGACGATGGCGACGAACTCGCCCTCGCCGACGGAGAAGCTGACGTCCTCCAGGGCGACGAGGTCCGGTTTGCCGATGCCGGAGAACACCTTGGTGACGTTCTCGACGGAGAGCACGCTTGCGGCGGTCATTGGTCTTGCCTCCACGGGGCGAGGCGGCGTTCCAGCCACTCGAAGAAAAGGCTGCCGCTGAGCCCCAGGGCCCCGAGCAGGATGACGTAGGCGAGCAGCACCGCGGTATCGAAGCTCTGCCCCGCGGCGAGGATGGCGAAGCCGAACCCCGCGAACGCGCCGAAGAACTCCGCGACGATGATCGCCACCAGGGCGCGGGCCCAGCCGACGCGGATACCGCTGATGATGAAGGGCAGCGCGAACGGCAGGGTGACGGTGCGGAAGATCTGCCAGTACGACGCGTTGAAGGAGCGCGCCGCCTCGATGAGATTTCTGTCGGTCGAGCGCAGGCCGACCTCGGTGGTCACCAGGATGGGAAACATCGAGAAGAACGTCACGATGACGAACTTGGAGGCGAAGCCGAGGCCCAGCCAGGCGATGAACAGCGGCGCCAGCGCGATCACCGGCACCGAGTTCAGGGCGGTCAGCAGCGGCCCCGCGGTGAGCGCGAGAAAGCGGCTCGACGCCAGCGCCAGGCCCACCGAAATGCCGATCAGCGCCGCGATCGGAAACGAGATGGCGACCGCGCCGACGGTCGCCACCGCATTGGTCCAAAGCGCGCCGGACGCGCCTTCCTCGGAGAGGGCCTGCGCCACTTCCAGCGGCGGCACGATCAGCAGGCGGCTTTCCACCACGCTGGCCACCGCCTCCCACACCACCAGCACGAAGGCGGCGGAGAGAAGAAGGCGCGCCGCGGCCGCGGCCCTGCCCTTGCCTTCCAGGAAGTCGAGCAATCGACTGATCGAACCCATCGTAGCCCCCGACTGACGGATTTCCGGCATTGCACTTGCCGGTGCGGCGGGCCCCGCAGGGCCCGCCCGGCGCGAAACGCACGCCCCGCCGCGGCGGGGCTTTGCTTTTTTCAGCCGCCGCGCGCGAGGCGGCCGTAGCCCTTGGCTCCCACGAGCTTACCGTCTGCGAAGACGGTCCGTCCACGCAGGATCGTGCGCACCGGCACGCCGGTGACCGTTTGCCCCGCATAGGGAGTCCAGCCGACGCGGGTGAGCGCGTCCTCGTCGCGGATGGTGTATTCGCGCTCGAGATCGACCAGCACCAGGTCGGCATCGTAGCCGGGGCGGATCTCGCCCTTATTCCCGATGCCGAAAACGCGCGCCGGTTCGGTGCAGCAGAGCCTCACCACGCTTTCCAGGGAGATCTTGCCCTGGTGCGCCGCGGTCAGGCAGAGGCTGAGGTAATGCTGCGCGGACTGCGTGCCGGTGTGCGCCTTCCAGCCGTCGGTCCAGCCCCATTCCTTCTCTTCGCGGGTGTGCGGCGCGTGGTCGGTGGCAACCATGTCGATGGTGCCGTCGTTGAGGCCCGCCCACAGTTCCGGAACGTTCTTTTCCGGCACCCAGTAGGACAGCGCGTAGGAGCCCAGGCGTTCGATGTTCGCCCAGTCGCAGCCGAGGAAGATCGCCCAGGGATTGATCTCGCAGGTCACCTTCTGGCCCTCGGCCTTGGCCTGGCGGATCATCTTCACCGTACCCTCGGTCTGCACGTGCAGAATGTGCAGGTGGCAGTCCGCGGCCTTGGCGAGGCGGAGCAGCAGCGCCACCGAGCTGTCCCACAACAGGCCGTCGTGGGCGGCATAGGCCTTGGCGTAGGCGAGGCAGTCGCGCTCGCCGCGCGCCCAGAATTCCTCCTCGATCGCGGTCATCAGCGACTGGTCGTGCGGATGCACCATCAGCGGATAGCCGAGGCGGGCGCACTCCTTCATGATGCGGAAGAGCCTGCCGTGTTCGTGCACGCCGATGCCCGACATGTGCGGATAGGGCCTGCCGCTGTCCACCACCATGAACACCTTGAAGGCGATGATCCCCATGGTCGCGAGTTCCGGCATCTCGTCCAGAACCGTGCCCGCCGGGTTGAAGTTGTAATCGACGTAGGCTTCCCGTTCGTAGACGGCGAACTGGCGGCGCAGCAGTTCGGCGCTGTTCACCGGCGGGTTGACGTTGGGCATGCCGACCGTGGTGGTCACCCCGCCCACCGCGCACTGCAGCGTCGCGGTCTCGATGGTTTCCTTGTATTCGAAGCCGGGCTCCGAGCCTTCCCGGTGGTGGGAGTGGGTGTCGATGGCGCCCGGCATCACCGCCAGCCCGGCGGCGTCGATCACCTCGGTGGCCTCGGGCTCTTCGCCGGGGGCGTAGATGCCGGCGATCTTTTCGCCGTCGATGCCGATCGAACCTTCGAAGCGGCCGTCTGCGGTGACGATAAGCCCGTTCTTGATGATGGTGTCCATGCTGCTACTCCACACTATGACACGACACGAGGGCAGGCTCCGGCCCCTGGGGCGGAGGAAGTGGGGCGAGCCGCCCCCGCGCCCGGCAGGGCAGTGCCGGACGGAAGGGTATCGGCTCGCCGGGAATACCGGGCTAGCGGATGAAGCTGGGATCGTAATACCGCTTCAGGTCGAAAGCCTGCGGCATCCCCTCGCCGCCGACGGCGGCGTCGATCTTGTAGATGTTGGTCAGCGCCGCCTCGGACATCGAGAGGTCGGGCCGGATCGCCTTTTGCTCCTCGATGGCGAAGGCATAGGACGCCTCGCCCACCGGGCGGTCGATCTTGGTGAACTTGCACAGGATGTCGATGGACGCATCCTTGTTGGCCGGATCGTTGATGAAGGCCGCGGCCTTCTTCAGCGCCTGGGCCAGGCCGCGGGCGGCCTTCGGATTGGCCGCCGCCCACGCCTTGCTGTAGACCAGCGGGGTTTCGACATAGGGCTCGCGGTAGACGTCCAGCAGCTTCGCCCCGGCCTGCGCGGCAAGCGTGCCGTAGGGCGGAATCAGCAGCGCACCCTGCACCTGACCGTTACCCATGGCGATGATACGGTCGCGCGAATTGGCGATGGAGACGAGGCTGACGCTGTCGGGGTCCACCCCCGCCTGCTTCAACTGATACTTCAGCAGATTGGCGGTGCCGCCGCGCACCGCGCCCGCGGTCAGCTTCTTCCCCGTGAAGTCGGACATCTTCTCGATGCCCGGCGCGCCGTAGAAGCGCAGCAGCGCCTTGTCGAGCAAGGCGCCGGCGATGACGATCTCCGCCCCTTTGTCGATGGCGCGGGCCGCGAGATCGCCGAGCGAGAACCCCGCATCCGCGCTGCCGGAGGCGACCGCCTGCAGAAGCGCCGGACTGCCGGAGGCCCGCAGCTCTCTCACCTCGATGCCGTTTTCGGTATAAAATCCCCGGTCCTTGGCGATTGCATGCAGCCACAGCAGCGAGCTGGGAGCCAGCATGGCGACCCTGACCTCGGCCGGGGCGGCCTGCGCGGGCGCGGCGGAGAGGGGAGCGGCAAAAATGGCGGCAAGCGCCATGGCGGCGTACGCGAACGGATTCTTCATGGCGGACCTCGCGAAATGGGTGTGCCTGCATCGTCCTGCGTGATGAAGGCTAGACGGGAACGTGAAAATTCGCAATACAAAATTCTCAAATGTTGATAATTCTGTGTTGTCTCCATAAGTGATAATTTTTAGGCAATCGGGGGTGAAATTTTGAGCAGCCGCATCTTGCGTGTCCTGGGCCTCTTCCGGCAGCGTCAGGGGTCCTGGACGGTCGAGGAAATCGCCCGGGAAATGGCGGTTTCCACCAGTTCGGCGTATCGCGACGTGCAGGACCTCTGCCGGGCGGGTTTTCTCAACCCGGTCACCGGCGCCGGTTACATTCTGGGCCCCGCCTTCATCGAGTACGACCGCCTGACCCGTCAGGGCGACCCGCTGATCCAGGCCGCCAGCGCGCCGATGCGGCATCTGCTCGCCCGCACCACCCAGAAGGCGACCGCCATTCTCTGCCGCCGCTACCGCGACACCGTGATGTGCGTCCACCAGGAACAGGGAAGCTCGCCGCACCCGATCACCGCCTACGAGCGCGGCAGCGCCATGCCGCTGTTCATCGGCGCCTCGTCGAAGGCGGTGATGGCCAACATGGAGGCGCGCGCCCTCAAGCGCATCTACCTGGACAACGAGGAGGAAATCCGCCGCAGCACCCGCGCCGCGACGTGGAAGGAATTCAACGAGGAACTGCGCGCGATCCAGCGCGCCGGGTACGCGATGACGATCGGCGAGGTCGCGGCGGGGCGAATCGGCATCGCCGCCCCGGTGTTCGCGGCGAAACAGGTGGTCGCCGGGGTCAGCCTGGTGCTCAGCGCCGACGACGTGCCGGACGGCAAGATCGAGGCCTTCGCCCGCGCGGTGCGCGAAGCGGCGGAGGAAGTCTCGGAGTTCGTCCTCCACTCCGACATGTTCATCTCGCGCTGACCGGAAAGCTGCGGAAGAACGGCAAAAAAGGCCCCGCCGCTGGGCAGAGACGGCGGGGCCATACGAGCGCACGCACGCGGTCAGGCGGTGCGCACGCCGTTCAAGAAGTTCTCGACGACGGTCTTCAGGCTCACCGCCTCGCCCGCGAGG
>JBFWJB010000079.1:0-10480 GCA_050253435.1 Rhodospirillaceae bacterium | reverse complement strand
TGATCGAGGCCAACCTGCGCCTGGTGATCTCCATCGCCAAGTAGTTCACCAACCGCGGCCTGCAGGTCCTCGACCTGATCCAGGAAGGCAACTTCGGCCTGATGAAGGCGGTGGACAAGTTCGAATACCGCCGCGGCTACAAGTTCTCCACCTACGCCACGTGGTGGATCCGCCAGGCGATCACCCGCTCCATCGCCGACCAGGCGCGCACCATCCGCATTCCGGTGCACATGATCGAAACGATCATCAAGCTGGTGCGCACCTCCCGACAGATGCTGCACGAGATCGGCCGCGAGCCGACTCCGGAGGAGCTGGCCGACAAGCTCACCATGCCGCTCGAGAAGGTGCGCAAGGTGATGAAGATCGCCAAGGAGCCGATCAGCCTGGAAACCCCGATCGGCGACGAGGAGGATTCCCACCTCGGCGACTTCATCGAGGACAAGAACGCGGTGCAGCCTTTGGACGCCGCGATCCAGGCCAATCTGCGCGAAACCTGCACCCGCGTGCTCGCCAGCCTGACGGCGCGCGAAGAGCGGGTGCTGCGCATGCGCTTCGGCATCGGCATGAACACCGACCACACCCTCGAAGAAGTGGGCCAGCAGTTCTCGGTGACGCGCGAGCGCATCCGCCAGATCGAGGCGAAGGCCTTGCGCAAGCTCCAGCACCCCCGCCGCTCGCGCAAGCTGCGCAGCTTCCTCGACACCTGATCCGGACAGGGGGCGGCTCCGCCCCCTCCTTACCTTCCTTCCCGGAACTCCCGGGCCTGTAGCTCAATTGGTTAGAGCCGGCCGCTCATAACGGTCTGGTTGCAGGTTCGAGTCCTGCCGGGCCCACCAGAAACCGCAAAACCAGCCCCTAACAGGCTGGTTTTGTTCGTTTATGGTCCATCCAACGTCTCGCAAACCCGCTGTCCCCGGAAGCCGTGGAAAAACGCTTGCAACCGGTGCCGGACGGACAAAACCGGGCGAACCCGGCATCACAGCGGGTCGCAGGCCGAAAGCTCGCGACTCAGTTTCCTGACTGCGGCGACCTGGGCGGTCGCGGTGCCGGTGTACTTGCCGTAGTTCATCATGTTTTCCAGCTCGTCCGGGGTCAGGGCGGCGGCGATCTTCGGCTGCGAGAGAACCGCCTCGCGGAAGGTCTTGCCGGAATGCAGGGCCTCGGCGGTCGCCGCGTGCAGCAGGTGGTGCGCGGACTGCTTGCCGAGCTTCTCGCCGAGACGGAACATTACCGCCTCCGACAGGATCGCCCCGCCGGTCATCTTGAGGTTGCGGGCGATCGCCTTGCGGTCGACCTCCAGCCCCGAGACCACCGCCGTCATGCTGACGATCGCCCTGTCGAGGAGGCAGGCGCTTTCCGGAATGCTGTGCCAGTCGAGGCGCCAGCAGCGGGTGTCGCGCTCGTGTTCCACCTCCATGCCCTGTAAGCCGAGCAGCGCGTTGTTGATCACGATGCGGGTGAGCGCGCCGGTGAACTCGGCGCGCACGGCGTTGCGCTTGTGGGGCATGGTGCTGGAACCGACGACGCTGTCGGGCAGGGATTCATGCACCTCGCCCACCTCGGTGCGGGAGAGCTCGAAAATCTCGTTGGCGATGCGCCCCACGGTTCCGGCGGTGATTCCCAGCACCGTCTGGAATTCGGCGATGCCGTCGCGGGCGCTCGCCCAGCAGGTCGGCGGGCTATAGAGGTCGAAACGCTGCGCCAGGCCCTGCATGATCGCATCGGCGTGACCGCCGAAACTCGCCTGAGTGCCGACGCCGCCGTGCATCATCACGAAGAAGGCCCGCGGCGGCAGGTCCTTCAGGCGTTCGAGGTCGCGCCGCACCTCGGCGGCCCAGCCCGCCACCTTCATTCCCAGGGTCATCGGCAGGCCGTGCTGGCCGTGGGTGCGCCCGACCATGGTCAGGGAGGCGTACTTGTCCGCAAGGTCCAGGCAGGCGGTTTCCAGGCGTTTCAGGTTGGTGAAGATAATCCGCCAGGCGTCCCGCATCTCGATGGCGGTGCCGGTGTCCTGGATGTCCTGGGTGGTCGGGCCGTAATGGATCCATTCGCCCGCGCCGTCCGTGCAGGCGAGCTCCAGCTCGTTGAGCAGGGCGACCAGGGTATGGCCGGTCTTGGCCAGTTCCTTCTGCATCCGCTCTGGCTTGATGTTGTCGACGGTGGCCTTGGCGCGGATTTCCATGGCCGCGCTCTCGGGGATGACGCCCAGGCCCGCCTGGATCTCGGCGAGTGCGGCCTCGATGTCGAGCCAGCGCTGGAAGCGGGCGTATTCGCCGAAGACCGCCCGCATCTCGGGGGTGCCCCAGCTGTCCTTGTAGAAGGCGTGATCGATGATGTGTGCCATGATTGTCTGCCATCAGTTGACGGAAACGGAGACCCGGCGGTGCTTGCGCCAGGCCGAGAGCAGCGGGCCGACCAGAAAGGCTGCCGAGGCGAGCATCAGCACGAGGCTGATCGGGTGGGTTACCGGATCGATGAAGATCGTCCAGCTGCCGTCGGAAACCGTGAGGGCATTGGTCAGGGAGTCCTCGATCTTGCGGCCGAGGACCAAGCCGAGAATCGCGGGAGCCAGCGGCACCTTGAGCTTCTTCATGACGAAACCCGCGATGCCGGCGATCAGCGCGACCCAGACGTTGAAGATGTTGTTGCCGTCGGCATAGGCGCCGGTCAGGCAGAGGAAGGCGACGGCCGCCGCCAGGGTCTCCTTGGGAAGGGAGAACACCATCCGGGTCATGGTGTTGATCAGCAGGTAGGAAAGCGGCCCCATCACCAGATTGGCGATCACGAAGGCGACGAGGATCATCCAGGCGATGTCCAGGTGCTCGGTGAACAGGAGCGGCCCCGGCACCATGCCCTGGATCGCCAGGGCGGCGATGAACAGGGCGGACACCGAGTTGCCGGGGATGCCGAGGGCCAGGAGCGGCACCATGGAGCCGGAAACCACGCCGTTGTTGGCGGCCTCGGGTGCGGCGACGCCCTCGGGCACGCCCTCGCCCCATTCCGCATCCCCGCTTTTGGCGTCGCGGCGGCGGCGGTAGGCGCGTGCAGCCTGGTCGTAGGCGATGTAGATCGCCATCAGGGCGCCCGCGCCCGGAGCGATGCCCACGGAGGTGCCGATCAGGGAACTGCGGATCCAGGTCGGCATCAGCCTGCGGATCAGCGGCTTGTCCAGTTTCAGGGAGCCGATCTCGGGAATGGCGTGCTTGGCGGCCTTTTCGCCGCGGGCTTCCTGGCGGCGCGCCGCGAAGATCTCCTCCAGCAGTTCGAATACCGCGGCAACGCCGAACAACCCGATCAGCAGGGAGACGAAGGGCAAGCCCTCGATCAGGTTGGGGTTGTCGAAAACGTAGCGGGGCTGCCCGGTTTCCAGGGTGTAGCCGACGGTGGCGAGAAGCAAGCCGAGCGCCGCCGAAACCAAGCCCTTCACCAGGTTCCCCGACAGCATGCCGACGACGCTGGAAAGGCCCAGAACGCCGAGGGCGAAGTTCTCGGGATAGGTGAAGCGGATGGCGAACCGGGCCAGCATCGGGGCGAAGAACAGCAGAACGACGGCGCTGAAGGTGCCGCCGATCACCGACGAACTGACGGCGATGGACATCGCCTGCCCCGCCTGTCCTTTGCGCGCCATGGCGTTGCCGTCGATCAGGGTGAGCATCGACGAGGCGGTGCCCGGCACCCGGATCATGATCGCGGGAATGGCGCCGCCGATAGCGGTGGAACAGTAGACCCCGACCATCAGGGCCATCGCCGCGTCGGGCCGCATGGAGAAGGAGAACGGCAGGAACACCGCAAAGGCGATGTTGTCGTTGAGCCCCGGGATCGTCCCGATGATGAGACCGGCGACGATGCCGATCAGCAGCATGGACAGGACATAGGGGGAGCACAGGGTCTGGAGACCGATGATGAGGACGTCCATGGCGGAGGCTCCCTATTCCCGGAGGAGGAACTGCAGCGGTTCGAGAACCGGCAGGGGCGTGGCGAAGATCACGCCGAAAAGGACGAACACCCCGGCGGCGACGCCTACGGCGTCGACGATCAGGCGTCTGCGCTCGCGGATGCCTGCGATCCACAGCAGAGCGAAGCTTGCGAGCACGGTAGGGAGGAGGTAGCCCACCCCCAGATCGAGGCAGACGATCCAGGCGACGAGCACGGCCGCGACGAGCGCGATCCCGCCGGCGACGCGCCCCGTGCTGCCGACCGACAGGCCGCGGCGCCGCATCAGCAGGGGGCGCAGGCCGATCCACACACCCGCCAGGGCGATGGCGGCGGACAGAGTGAAGGGATAGACGCGCGACGAGGCATCGAAGCCCGAGGCATCCCAGGCGGCCGCTCCCCCCGCCAGGGCTAGGGCGCCGCCGAGCCAGACGTCCTCTGCGAGGATCGTTGTCTTGTCCGACATGACGAAGCATTCCTTGAACGCGGTTGCGGGTGCCCGGAGGCCGTCTTCAGAGGAGAGGACTCCGGGCCGGAATCAGCCGTTCACTTCTTCGGCTTGAGGCCTTTTTCCTTGATGAGCCGCCGGATCACCGCATCCTCTTCGGCGACGATCTTGGCGAACCCCGCCGAGTCACGGTAGACCAGGGGGTAGCCCGCCTTTTCCATTTTCGAGCGGTATGCCGGATCGCCGTCGATCGTCTTGAGAAGACCGGAGAGGCGGTCGATCACCGCCTTGGGCGTGCCCTTGGGGGCGGCCCAGCCGCGGAAGGTCTGCCAGGACTCGACCCCGAGATTCGCGGCCTTCCAGGTGGGCACGGTTTCGAACCCCGGCATCGGCTCTTCGGAAGCGATGGCGAGGATGCGGATCGCGCCGGAGGCGGCCTGTTGCTTGGCGATGCCGAAGGGCCAGAACGCGCCGTCCACGTGGTTGCCGATCATCGCCTGCATCTCCTCGCCGAAGCCGCGGACGAAGACGTAGGTGAAGGTTACCCCGCTCCCCAATTCCAGAGCCAGACCGGCCATGTGGTGGGAGGTTCCCGATCCCGAACTGACGATCTTGAGGTTGCCTGCCTTTGCGGCGGCCATGAATTCGGCGATGGTCTTGTAGGGAGAGGCGGCGGGGACGGCGATCACCTCGGGG
The DNA here is from genome assembly GCA_050253435.1 of Rhodospirillaceae bacterium. Classification (GTDB taxonomy): domain Bacteria; phylum Pseudomonadota; class Alphaproteobacteria; order Rhodospirillales; family Rhodospirillaceae; genus Oleispirillum. The sequence continues at coordinate 5,403 of JBFWJB010000079.1, read as the reverse complement.
TCGAGGGTGTAGAGGCCGATCGGGGTGAAATCGCTTACGGCGAACGGGGCGCCCTTGAGCAGGGGATTGCTGACCGCCGAGTTGGTGAAGGCGAGGATGGTGTAGCCGTTGGGACGGGCCTTGGAGACGAAGGCCTGGCCCACCACGCCGCCGCCGCCGTCCTTGTTGACCACGGTGATTTCGTGGCCCTTCAGAACCCGCTTGGCGCTTTCGGCGAGGATGCGGGAGGTGGTGTCCACCGCTCCGCCCGGCTTGTAGGGAACCACCAGGTCGATGTCTCGTGCGGGATAGTCGGCGGCCATGGCCGGGGCCGCGAGCCAGACGGCGGCTACGGCTGCGGCGAGGCTGCGAAGAAGAACTCTCATCGGAAGTCTCCTGCTTGCTTAAGGGTGTACCGGGCGAATACGCCCCACGCGACAACCGGTTCCGTCGCCGAAGCCGGGCAAGGATGAGGGAGCTACGGATGGGTGTCCGCGCGGGCCGCAGCCAGGCCTTCGCAGGCCACTGCGGTCCAGTATGCGGCGCCGGTCCCCAGCAGCCGGTCGTTGAAGTCGAAAGCGGGGTTGTGCAGGTTGCCCCTGGCGTCGCCGGCCCCTAGCCAGACGTAGCTGCCGGGCTTTTCCCGCTGGAGGAAGCCGAAGTCCTCGGAACTCATCGACGGCGCGACGCCGGTGGAGACGTTCTCCGCGCCAACGACGCGCTCCGCCGCGCGCAGCGCCGCAGCGGTTTCGGCGGCGCTGTTGCTGGTCACCGGATAGCGCCGCTGGTAGTCGATCTCCACCGCGAGGCCGAAGCTTTCCGCCACGCCGCGGCAGATCGCCTTCATCCGCTCCTCGATACGGTCCTGCACTGCGGGGGAGAAGTGCCGTACGCAGCCGCACAGACGCACCTCGGCAGGCAGGATGTTATAGGCGTCGCCACCGTGAATCTGGGTGATGCTGACCACCGCGCCTTCGAGGGGGTCGATCGAGCGCGCCACGATGGTCTGCACCTGGGTCGCCAGGGCGCCCGCGGCGACTAAGGCGTCGGTGCCGAAATGGGGCATCGCGGCATGGGCCCCCTGGCCGCGGATCGCGATGTCGAACACGTCGAAGGACGCCATCAGCGGCCCAACCCGGGTGGCGATGGTTCCCTCCGGCAGCGCCGGCCAGTTGTGCATGCCGTAGACCGCGGCCATGGGGAAGCGTTCGAACAGGCCGTCGTCGATCATCGCCTTGGCGCCCGCCTCGTTCTCCTCGGCGGGTTGGAAGATAAAGGCGAGGTCCCCCGGCAGGGGAGCGCAAGCGCAGAGATGCTGCGCCGCCGCCAGCAGCATGGTGGTGTGGCCGTCGTGGCCGCAGGCATGCATCCGTCCGGGGATTTCCGATGCATGGGCGAAGCTGTTGGCCTCGGTCAGGGCGAGGGCGTCGATGTCGCAGCGCAGGCCGATCATCGGTCCTTCCCCGCCCTTCAGCACCGCCACCACGCCGGTCCGGCCCAGGCCGCGGGTCACCTCCAGGCCGAAGTCCTCCAGCTTCTCCGCAACGTAGGCCGAGGTCCAGGTTTCCTCATAGGCCACCTCGGGATGGCGGTGCAGGCAGTGCCGCCACTCCACCAGTTCCGTGTGGCGGGCGGCGAAGTCGGCCTTTGCCTTGTCGAGATCGATCATGCTCATTCCTTTGACGACGAGGAGTCCGGGGCGGCATCCGCCTCCGGCGCGCATAAGAACAGACCGGCCGGAGGGGCGCCGCCGTCCTGCGGGTCCGCGGCGGCAAAGCCGCGGCACCATGCGGCGACGGCCCGGCGCGCCGATTCGGGGACGGCGGGGGCATATAGCGGGAAGCGCGCCACCAGGTCGTCCCAGGATAGCGGATCCTCGGGGTCGCCGTGTCGGATGTCCCGGGTTTCCGACAGCGCCCGTCCGCCGTTCAGCCGCAGGGTGACGGTGGCGATGCGGTGGCCGGGAAACGCTCCGGCATAGGCGGGCTCGGCGACGACGCGGATGCGTTCGCCGAACGCCCGCACGTCGGCGGCATCGAGCGGCGGTGCTTCGGTGTCGGCGGGGTCCAGGCGGCCGCGGCAGAAGAGCAGGGCAAGGCAGAAGCGCGGCGAGAAGGCCACCTCGGCGGCGGCGGACGGCCAATCGACGCCCGCCACCCGCAGCGCCTGGGGATAGATGCGTATCTCCGCCTCCGCGATGTCCGCGGCACTCAGATCTTCCTGCAGGCGCAGGGCGTCCGCGGCGTCGAGGGCGGTGAACATCTGGCCGCATACCGGCCACGTCTTGGTGGTGACGTCCTCGACCTTGAAGCGATCTCCCAGTCCGCGGTCGAGGGCGGCGAGGTCGCCATCTCCGTGCAGGGCGGCATAGAGGCCGCGCCGTCCGGTCATCCAGGCCGCGGCGCCGGGAAATCCGGCAGCCGCGGCGGCGACGGCGGTGATGCCGTTGCGGACCGCGAAGGCAGGGTGCAGTACCTTCGCGGCAACGGCTCCGTCGTCGTTAAACTGCCAAAGCCCCGCCGCCTGCGTGGCGGCCAGGCCGAAAGCGTGGGCCATGTGGGGTGCATCCAGGCCCAGCATCACCCCGGCGGCGGCGGCGGCGCCCAGGGCGCCTGCGGTGGCGGTGGAGTGGAAGACTCCGTAGTGCCCCTGGCCCAGGGCCTCGCCGGTGCGGAGCGCCGCCTCATAGCCCGCGACCACCGCCGCCGCGGTGCGGGCACGGGAGGCGCCGCACCCTGCCGCCAGGGCGAGGGCCGGAGGAATCGCGACGATGCCGGGGTGCATCATCGCGCCGCGGTGGCCGTCGTCGATTTCCCGTAAGTGAGAGATCGCGGCGTTGGCGAAGGCCGCGGCGGACGGAGCGAGGAGGCCGCCGCCGAACGCCGGCGCCGCAGCCGTGCCGCCGCAGAGGTTCTGTGCGAGGGCGCGGAGCGTGCTTGCGGCCGGAACCGCCGCACCCGCCAAACCCGCGGTGAACCAGTCGAGGAGAGCGCAGGCGAGGCGCTCCCGGCAGGACGGGGGGAGCGCCTCGCCGCGTCCGAGCTTCGCAACAAAGGCGGCGAGCCGCGCCTCCGGCAAGGCTGCCGCATTTCCGTTTCCGGTCCCTGTCGTGACCGCAATGTCCATGGTGAAGACTCCGTGGCGGCCATTTTGTTTCATTAAATGAAACGTATTTCATTGAATAAAATGATATGCCCGTTTATACTCCTGTCAAGACGTTTGACGAAAAGAGGGGCGACGCCATGGACAAACCGGCCGCGCAGAAAAATTCTCCCGTTCCGCCACAAGGGGTTCTCGCGCGAGGCATTACTATTCTAGAAACCTTCTCGGAATCGGCCTTGCGTCTCACGCTGAAGGAGTTGGCGGCCCGCACCGGCATGGACAAGGCGACGATTCTCCGCATGCTCACCGTGCTGCGCCGCTTCGGCTATGTTCACCGCAACGAAAACGGCAGCTATTCCCCCGGCCCGTCGCTGTTGCGCCTGGGTGCGCTCTACCGCTCGACCTTCGACCTCAACAGCCGGATGCAGCCGGTGATTTCCGAGTTGACGCGCCAGACCGGACGGAGCGTGGCGTTCTACGTCCGCAACGGCGAGGACCGCGTCTGCCTGTACCGTCAGAATCCACGGCTTTCGGTGCCGGATTACGTTGACATCGGCCGCCGCATTCCTCTCGCGGCGGGCGGATCGGCCTCGCACATCCTGCGCACCTTCGGCGGAGAGGAGACGGCGCGTTCGGCCGATGTTCGCGCCGACGGGCACGTCACCACGCACGGCGAGCGCGAAGAGGGATTTTCGTCGATCGGTTTGCCGGTGTTCGACGGAGACGGCACCTTCCTCGGCGCCCTGATCGTGGCGGTGATGACCGCGCAGTACAGCGAGGATATGGAGCGCATGGCGGTGGAAATGGCGCATCGCGAACTGGCGGCCCAGGGATTCTCCGCCACCCCGCCGCAAGTTGCCTGAGGTTCCGCCCCGGTCCACAAAAAAACGCCTAGGCAGAGGAATAGGCCGGCTCTACGTCTGTTCGACCCCCGTGTGGAGCCAGCACCTACTCTCTCTCGGAGAGACAATCTGAAGATCGTATTCCACAATCGCCGGATTTGCTTTTTCAGTCTGTAATCACTTCGGTCTGCCCCTCGTCTCATCGCCGTGCCGGAGATGCGAGGACCGTTGGCGGTCGCGATCAGTTGGTTTGCATCTGCTACACACGGGTGCTACGCCACCGGTATGGTGCTGCGGCGAAAGCCGCAGAAATACGGGGGATCACTGTAACGCACGCGCCCTCCTGCCGGACCCGCCATTCCCCCCCACAGTTACTCCAGCGTCTTGACCATCGGCTGGGCGAGGACGCCGCAGCAGGGTTGCGGCGCGCCGCAGTCGCAGAAGCCCTGGGCGCGGTAGAAGGCGTGCGCCGTGGCGGTGCTGTCCAGGGTGAGGCGGCGCGCGCCCTGGGCGCGGGCGATGCTCTCCATCTCGGCGAGCAGGCGCGCGCCGACGCCGCGGCGCATCCGCGAGGGGGCGACGTAGAGGGCGCGCACCTCTCCCGCCGGGCCGAGCAGGCCGATGCCGAGGGGCGCGCCCACCGCATCGAGGGCGACGCGCCAGCAGAGATCCGGCTGGGCGAAGGCCGAGGCGAGGTGCTCCGGCGTCTTGTTGGCGAGCCAGCCGGCGAGCACCGCCTGCTCGCCGCGGTGGTCCGCGGCGCAGCAGAGGACGATGCTGTCCCGCCACAGCGCGGCGACGGCGGCGGCGTGTTGCGGGGCGGCGGCAACGATGCGCAAGGCTTCGGTCATGGCCGTCAGTCTGCGCCCGCGGGCAGGCGGCAGGCAAGCGCACGGTTTCCTCCCAGGATATCCGTTTCGGTGGAAAGTCCCGAAAAGGTTTTCCGCTTGCCCGTGTTTGGTTGCGGCGGAACATGCCCATATACGAATACATGATCGACGTGAGGCAATCCTCTGGTCCGGCGCGCCGTACCCCGGCGCCTCTTCCGGGCGTCTGGGCGCGGTGCTGCCGCATCGCCCCGGCATCGCACGCCCGCAACCGGAGCCGCACGTCCTTCTCGGGCGGCGGGGCGGGGGCGCACAGGCTTCCGCCGCGTTCCCCTTAGTGCGGATCGTCATGCATAACGTCGAAAACTAGGGAGGATAGATCGCATGAACAGGAAATGGGGTGTGTTGAGCGGCCTTCTCGCCGCAGCCCTGGTGGCCGGAGGCGCGCAGACGGCGCTGGCCAAGGATTGGAAGCCGCAACGGCCGATCGAGATCATCGCGCCGGCCGGTCCCGGCGGCGGCTGGGACCTTTTGGCCCGCACCGTGCAGAAGGCGCTGACCGAGGAGAAGCTGGTCGATAAGCCGATTATCGTCACCAACAAGCCGGGCGGCGGCGGCGCCGCGGGCTGGACATACCTCAAGGGCAAGGCCGG
>JBFWJB010000078.1:0-10505 GCA_050253435.1 Rhodospirillaceae bacterium | reverse complement strand
TTCTCCGCGCCAGCGGAGACTGGGTGACGGGCGCCCGCCGTTCCTCGCCGTGCGAAGACCGGCGGGCGCCCTTATGTTTTGATCAGTCTGTCTGGGAAGCGGGAAGGAAGAGGCATGATCCAGGGCATGGCCGCGCGCATGCGCAAGGGCATTTTGACCGGGGCGCTCGCCACGTGCGGCGCGCTTGCCGTCATCGGCGTTGCGCCGGCGCAGGACGCGGGCAGCCTGGCCTCCCGCCTGGAGCGGGTGGAACGCGACCTCCAGGTGGTGCAGCGTCAGCTCTACCGCGACCAGGCAGGCGGCGGTTCCGGCGGTGGCGAGGCCCTCTCCTCCGACGCGTCGGCCTCGCTGTTCGTGCGCATCGGCCAGATGGAAGAGCAGATGCGCGACCTCACCGGCCAGATCGAGGACCTCTCCTACAAGATCGACCAGAACAAGCAACGCATGGACCGCATGCAGGCGGACATCGACTTCCGCCTTCAGGCGCTGGAAAAGGGCGCTGCGCCGGGCGCCGCCGCGGCGGAGCCGCCGCCGCCCGCCGCCGCCGCGCCGAAGCCCGCGCCCGCGCCCGCGCAGCTCGGCCAGACCGCGCCGTCGCAGCCGCTGCCTCCGGCGCAACCCGCGCAGAGCGCCGAGGAAGCCTACCGCGCCGCGCGTTCGCTGCTGCTCAAGGCCGACTACGCGGCGGCCGAGACGGCGTTCAAGGACTTCCTCAAGACCCACGGCGACAGCGAGTTCGCGGGCAACGCCCAGTATTGGTTGGGCGAAACCTATTACGTGCGCGGCCAGTTCGAGCAGGCGGCGGTGGCCTTCGCCGACGGCTACAAGAAGTACCGCAAGGGCTCCAAGGCCCCGGACAGCCTGTTCAAGCTCGGCTTCTCGATGCGTAAGCTCAACCAGTCGGACAAGGCCTGCGCGGCGTTCGACCAGCTGCTCAAGGAATATCCGGGCGCGTCGAAGGCGGTGCTGGATCTGGCGCGCAAGACCCGCACCGAACTGAAGTGCCGTTAGGCGGCGGCATCGCGGAGGTCCGCGCGCGTTTCGACGCCGCGATGGCGGGGTTCGGCGGTTTCGAATCCCGCCCCCTGCTTGCCGTCGGCGTCTCCGGCGGCGCCGACAGCCTGGCGCTGTTGCGTCTTGCCGACGCCTGGTGCCGCGAACGCGGCGGCTCGGTTCTCGCCATCACCGTCGACCATCGCCTGCGCCCGGAGTCCGCGGCGGAGGCGGCGCGCCTCGGCGGCTGGCTCGCCGGCCTCGATATCCCGCACCGCATCCTCGTCTGGGAAGGGGAGAAGCCGGAAACCGGCATCGAGGCGGCGGCGCGCCACGCCCGCCACGCCGCCCTGGAAGCCGTCTGCCGCGCCGCAGGCGCGCTGCACCTGCTGCTCGCCCACCATGCCGGAGACCAGCGCGAGACGGTGACGATGCGCGCCGCGCGCGGTCCCGGCCCCGGCGAGGCTGGCATGGCGGCGCTGGACGCCCGCCGCGACGTGCGCGTGCTGCGACCGCTGCTCGGCTGCGAAAAGGCGGAGCTGGAAGGGCTCTGCCGCGCGCTTTCCCAGCCGTGGATCGAGGATCCCTCCAACGCCTCCGACGCCTTCGAGCGCAACCGCGTGCGCAAGCGCCTCGCCGCCCTGCCGCAGGAGAAGCTTGCCGCGCTGGACGCCGCCATCGCCGCCGCCCAGGCGCGCCGCGCCGCGGCGGAGGCCGCCACCGCCGCCCGCGTGCAGGCGTGGGCGCGGCTTTCCCCCCTCGGCTTCGCCTGGGTGGACGCCGCCGCCTGGCGCGCCGCGCCGCGCGATGCGGCGGCGGACCGCGGCTTTCTCGCCGCGCTGTTGCGCTGCATCGGCGGCGGCGGCTATGCGCCGCCGCGCCTGGCGCTGGACCGCGCCTGCGAGACCCTGCTCGCCGGGCAGGGGGCGACGCTGGCGGGCTGCGTGCTGCGCCCCGGCGGCGGCGGCCTGTGGGTCCTGCGGGAGTGTCGTTCCGCGCCGCCGCCGCACTGCGCCGCGGGCCTGTGGGACGGGCGGTTTTCGGTTGCGGCGGAATGGCAGGGGCGGCTGCGCTATCCCCGCGATGCGGCGGAAAGACAGGCGGTTCTCGCCGCCTTTTCCGCCTTCGGGCCGGGGGAGGCCCCGCCCTCCTGCGCGGTCGCGGCGCGGATTCCGGTGGCCGATGCCGCCGACGGTGTTTGCGTCCCTGGACTCCTGGGCTATGATCCCGGCGTTCCGCCGGTGCGTTTCCGACCGCCGCACGGCGTTTCGGCGTGTACGGTTTGGCTTGCGCCGCCGGGCGCACGCCTTATGTATTGACCTGGAGCCGATGCGCGGAAAGGCGCGGTTTTGGCCCATCCAGGTGCAAGGGAAGGACTTCCGCATTGAACGTTGGCAAAAACATCGCCCTCTGGGTTTTGATCGGCATCCTGCTGCTGGCGGTTTTCAGCGAGTTTCAAAGTTCGGATAAGGTGCGCGAAGGCAACACCGTCGCCTATTCCGACTTCATGAACATGGTGGACAAGGGCGTGGTCCGCTCCGTCACCATCCAGGGCCGCCAGGTTTCCGGCCAGATGCAGAGCGGCGAGAGCTTCTCCACCTACATGCCTGCCGACCCCAACATGGTGTCCACCCTGCGCACCGCGGGCGTGAAGATCATTGCCGAGCCGGTTCCGGAAAATGCGCCGAGCTTCTGGAGCATCGTCATCTCGTGGTTCCCGATGCTGCTCTTGATCGGCGTGTGGGTCTACCTGATGCGCCAGATGCAGGGCGGCGGCGGCAAGGCCATGGGTTTCGGCAAGTCGCGCGCCAAGCTGCTCACCGAGCACCAGGGCCGCGTCACCTTCGAGGACGTGGCGGGCATCGAGGAGGCGAAGGAGGAGCTTGAGGAGGTCGTGGAGTTCCTCCGCGATCCGCAGAAGTTCCAGCGCCTCGGCGGCAAGATTCCCAAGGGCGTGCTGCTGGTCGGCCCGCCCGGCACCGGCAAGACCCTGCTCGCGCGCTCCGTCGCGGGCGAGGCCAACGTGCCGTTCTTCACCATTTCCGGTTCCGATTTCGTCGAAATGTTCGTCGGCGTCGGCGCCTCGCGCGTGCGCGACATGTTCGAACAGGGCAAGAAGAACGCGCCCTGCATCATCTTCATCGACGAAATCGACGCGGTGGGCCGCCACCGCGGCGCGGGCCTGGGCGGCGGCAACGACGAACGCGAGCAGACCTTGAACCAGCTGCTGGTGGAGATGGACGGCTTCGAATCCACCGAGGGCGTCATCCTCATCGCCGCGACCAACCGCCCCGACGTGCTGGATCCGGCGCTCTTGCGCCCCGGCCGCTTCGACCGCGAGGTGCAGGTGCCCAACCCGGACGTGGCGGGGCGCGAGCAGATTCTCCGCGTGCACATGCGCAAGGTGCCCCTGGGCCCGGATGTGGAGCCCAAGGTGCTGGCGCGCGGCACGCCGGGCTTCTCCGGCGCGGACCTCGCCAATCTGGTGAACGAGGCGGCGCTGATGGCCGCCCGGCGCTCCAAGCGCGTCGTCACCATGAGCGAGTTCGAGGAAGCCAAGGACAAGGTGATGATGGGTGCGGAGCGCCGCTCCATGGTGCTCTCGCCGGAGGAGAAGCGTCTCACCGCCTATCACGAGGCGGGGCATGCCCTGGTGCAGCTGGAGTTCGCGATCTCCGACCCGATCCACAAGGCGACGATCATCCCGCGCGGCCGCGCCATGGGCCTGGTGATGGGCCTGCCGGAGAAGGACCGCTACAGCATGTCCAAGGAGTTCCTGGAGGCGCGCATCGCGGTGGCGATGGCGGGCCGTCTCTCCGAGGAGATGATCTTCGGCGCGGAGAAGGTGACCAACGGCGCGCAGCAGGATATCCGCATGGCCACCTCGATGGCGCGCGCCATGGTGACGCAGTGGGGCATGAGCACCCTCGGCCCGCTCGCCTATGAGGAGCCGGACCAGGAAATCTTCCTCGGCCACTCGGTGACGCGGAACAAGAACATCTCCGACGAAACCGCCCGCAAGGTGGACGAGGAGATCCGCAGGCTGGTCGAAGACGGCAACGCCAAGGCGAAGCGGATTCTCGAGGAGAAGCGCGGCCAGTTGGAGATCATCGCCAACGGCCTTCTCGAATACGAGACGCTCTCCGGCGAGGAGATCAAGGCGCTGTTGCGCGGCGAGACCATCGTGCGCGAAGACCCGGCGGCGCCGCGCAGCGGCGGCGGACGCCGCGCCTCGGTGCCGACGGCGGGCGGACAGCCCGCGGCGGGCGGGGCGGAGCCTCAACCCGAGGCGTGATCCGGCCTGTCGGGGGACGGGGGAACGATGTGACGACCGAACATTCCGTACAACGCATGCGATATCCGGCCCCAGGGCTGGGTATCGCTTTTCCGTCTGCGGCGCAGGTCTACCTTGCGCCCGCCGACCTGCTGTCCGGCGCGGCGGCGCGCGGCATCGTGGAATCCGGGCGCGCCGTATGGTTCGGCGGCACCGAGCAGGCGTTCTGCTGCGCCTATCTGGTGGCGCGCGCGGCGGACAAGGTTGCGGTCTACCGCCTTTCGGTGCGCGAGGTGGATGGCCTCCACCCGGAGACCGACGCGGTGCTGGAAACCCTGCAGGATCCGCTGCCCGATTTCGCCGGCCTGCCGATGGACCGCCCGCACGTCATGGGCATCGTCAACGTCACCCCCGACAGCTTTTCCGACGGCGGCGAGCGCATCGAGGCGGAGACCGCCATCGCCGATGCGCTGGCGATGGTCGATGCGGGTGCGACGATCATCGACGTGGGCGGCGAATCCACCCGCCCCGGCGCGGCGGAAGTGCCGCCGGAAGAGGAAATCCGCCGTGTCGCGCCGGTGGTGCGGGGGCTGGCGGAGCGCGGCGTATGCGTCTCCGTGGATACGCGCCACGCCGCCACCATGGCTGCGGCGGTGGAGGCCGGGGCGCGCATCGTCAACGACATCACGGCGCTCACCGGCGATCCCGAGGCGCTGCGGGTGGTCCGCGCCTCCGGCGTCGACGTGGTGCTGATGCACATGCAGGGCGAGCCGCAGACGATGCAGGCCGACCCGGTCTACGCCTGTGCGCCGTTCGACGTGTTCGACTACCTGCGCGGCCGCGTTGCGGCGTGCGCCGCCGCGGGCATCGCGCGCGAACGCCTCTGCGTCGATCCGGGCATCGGCTTCGGCAAGACGATGGACCACAACCTGTCGATCCTGCGTTGGCTTTCGCTCTACCGCGGTCTCGGCGTGCCGGTGCTGCTGGGGGCCTCGCGCAAGAGCCTGATCGCCAAGGTGTGCGGCGAAATGCCGCCGAAGGCGCGGCTGCCGGGTTCTCTCGCCGTCGCGCTGGCCGGTTTGCGCGGCGGCGCCAACATCGTGCGCGTCCACGACGTCGCCGAGACGGTGCAGGCGATGCGCATGCAGGCGGCGATCGACCGCGCCGAATGAGCTTTCCTCCGGGGAGAGGATTCAGTAGGGTCTGGACGGTTTCAACGTTGCAGTTCGGGGACAGTTTCAGGAAATGACGGCAAGACGCCTGTTCGGGACAGACGGGGTGCGCGGCACCGCCAACCGTGAGCCGATGACCGCCGCAACCGCGCTCAAGATCGGCATGGCCGCGGGCCGCCAGTTCCAGCGCGGGGAATACCGCCACACCGTGGTGATCGGCAAGGACACCCGGCTTTCCTGCTACATGCTGGAACAGGCGCTGACCGCGGGCTTCACTTCCGTCGGCATGGACGTGCTGCTCACCGGGCCGCTGCCCACCCCGGCGGTGGCCAAGCTTACCCGCAGCATGCGCGCCGACCTCGGCGTGATGATCTCCGCCTCGCACAATCCCTACGAAGACAACGGCATCAAGCTGTTCGGCCCCGACGGCTACAAGCTTTCCGACGGGACCGAAGCGGCGATCGAGGCCCTGGTCGGCAACGGCGTCGAGGCGGCGCTGGTGGAGCCGGCGCGTCTCGGCCGGGTGCGCCGCCTGGAGGACGCCTCCGGCCGCTACATCGAATACGTCAAGAGCACCTTCCCCTCCGGCCGCCGCCTCGACGGCCTGAAGATCGTGCTCGACTGCGCCAACGGCGCGGCCTACCGCGTCGCTCCGACGATCCTGTGGGAGCTCGGGGCCGAGGTGGTGCCGATCGGCGTCACCCCCGACGGCATGAACATCAACGCCCGCTGCGGCGCGATGTATCCGCAGGCGCTGTCCCGCGCGGTGGTGGAGGAGGGCGCCAACCTCGGCATCGCGCTCGACGGCGACGCCGACCGCGTGGTGCTGTGCGACGAGCGCGGCCGCGAGATCGACGGCGACCAGGTGCTCGGCCTGATCGGTGGCAAGTGGGCGCAGAGCGGCGAACTCACCGGCGGCGGCATCGTCGCCACGGTGATGTCCAACCTCGGCCTGGAGCGCTTCCTGGCGGCGAAGAAGCTGCACATGCGGCGCACCCAGGTGGGCGACCGCTACGTGGTGGAGGCGATGCGCGACCAGGGCTACAACCTCGGCGGCGAGCAGTCGGGGCATGTCATCCTCGGCAACTACTCGACCACCGGCGACGGCCTCGCCGCGGCCTTGCAGGTGCTTGCCGCCCTGGTCGAGGACGGGGGTCTGGCGAGCGAGGTGCTGCACGTCTTCGACCCGCTGCCCCAGGTGCTGAAGAACGTGCGTTTCAAGAGCCGCGACGCGGCCAAGGCGGCGCTTTCCGAGCCGGACGTCGCCGCGGCCCTGGCCGAGGCGGAAACCCGCCTGGCGGGCGGCGGGCGGCTGCTCATCCGTTCCTCGGGCACCGAGCCGGTGATCCGCGTGATGGCCGAGGGCGAGGACGAAGGGGCGGTCAAGGCGGTGGTGGACTGGGTGGTCTCGGTGTTCGAGACCAAGGCCGCCTGAGAACGAAAAGGAAAACGGGGATGCGCGGACGGGTGCTCATCGTGGCGGGGTCGGATTCCGGCGGCGGCGCGGGAATCCAGGCCGACATCAAGGCGGTGACTGCGCTCAACGGTTTCGCCATGACCGCGGTGACCGCGCTCACCGCGCAGAATACCCTGGGCGTGCACGGCATCCACGCGGTGCCGGTACCGTTCATCCAGCAGCAGATGCGCGTGGTGCTGGATGACCTGGGCGCGGACGTGATCAAGACCGGCATGCTCGCCTCCGCCGAGGTGATCCGCGGCATTGCCGAGTGCCTGGACGCGGCGGCGCCCGGCATTCCCCTGGTGGTGGACCCGGTGATGGTGGCCAAGGGCGGCGCGCCGCTCCTCGAATCCGATGCGGTGCGTACCCTCAAGGCCGAGCTTCTGCCGCGCGCCCTGCTGATCACTCCCAACCTGCCGGAGGCGGAGGCGCTCACCGGCCTCGCCATTACCGGCGAGGCGGAGATGCTGGAGGCGGCGAAGCGGCTGCTGGAGATGGGGCCGAAGGCGGTGCTGGTGAAGGGCGGCCACATGGAGGGCCGCCTTGCCGTGGACCTGCTGCTCACCGCCGGGGGCCCCAGCCGTTTTGCGGACCCGCGCATCGACACCCGCCACAGCCACGGCACCGGCTGTACGCTGGCCTCCGCCATCGCCTGCGGCATCGCCCAGGGCCTCGCCTTGCCCGATGCGGTGGCCCGCGCCCGCGCTTATGTGCGCCGCGCGCTGGAAACCGCGCCGGGTTTCGGCCGGGGCAACGGGCCGCTCAATCATGCGCATACGGTGCGCAAGGACGCGTGAAGGTGTTGCCCTCGAGTGGGCAATCGGGGTACACCTCAGCCTTGCCGCGTTCCGCGGCGGGCAAGGGGAAGGCAAGGGACTGAGATGACCGAACCGATGAACCGGGCGTTGCTTCCCGCGGGCCTCAGGGATGTTCTGCCCGGCAAGGCGGCGTTCGAGGCGGCGGTGGTGCAGTCCCTGCTCGGCTGTTTCTCCGCCCACGGCTACGACCGCGTCAAGCCGCCCCTCCTGGAATTCGAGGAAAGCCTGCTCTCCGGTGCGGGGGCCGATCTGGTGGCGCAGACCTTCCGCGTCATGGACCCGGTGACGCAGCGGATGATGGGCGTGCGCGCCGACATGACGGTGCAGGTGGCGCGTATCGCCGCCACCCGGCTTTCGCGCGAGCCGCGGCCCCTGCGCCTGTCCTATGCGGGCGACGTGCTGCGGGTGAAGGGCAGCCAGTTGCGCCCCGACCGCCAGTTCATCCAGGCGGGGTTGGAGCTGATCGGCCCCGACACGCCGGAAGCCGACGCCGAGGTGATCCGCATCGCCGCGGAGGCGCTCTCCCGTATCGGCGTGCCGCAGGTGTGCGTCGACCTCACCCTGCCGCCCCTGGTGCCGCTGATTCTCGACGCCGCCGGTCTCTCGGATGCCGAAAAGCGCGCCGCGCGCCATGCGCTCGACCACAAGGACGCCGCCGAGGTGGCGGCTCTGCCCGCCGCCGTCGCGCCGGTGCTCGGCCGTCTGCTTGCGGTGTGCGGCCCGTTCGACGCCGCCTTTGCGATGCTGGCGGCGATCGACCTGCCGCCTGCGGCGGCGGCGGGGCGCGACCGCCTGGCCGCCGTGGCGGCGCGGCTGCGCGCACTCGCGCCGGAGATTGCGCTGAGCCTCGACGCAGTGGAAAACCGCGGCTTCGAATATCACACCGGGGTATGCTTCACCTTCTTCGCGCCGGGGTGGCGCAATCATCTCGGCCGCGGCGGCCGCTACGGCGGCAGCGCCGGGCAGGAGCCCGCCGTCGGGGCCAGTCTCTTCCTACATTCCCTGATCGGCATCCTGCCGAAGCCCGCGCCGCAGGCGCGGGTGCTGGTGCCGCTTGCCGAGGTGTCACGCGCGCGCCTGGACGCCCTGCAGGCGGAAGGCTTCATTACCGTCGCCGCGGTGGCGGCGGCGGCGGACTGGTCGGCGGAGGCGCAGCGCCTCGGGTGTACGCATTTCCTGAAAGACGGGCATCCGTGCCCGGTGGTCGGATAGCTCTTTAGAGAACAGCGAGAGAAAAATGAGCAATGTCGCGGTGGTCGGCGCCCAGTGGGGCGACGAGGGCAAGGGTAAGGTGGTGGACTGGCTGTCCGAGCGCGCCGATGTGGTGGTGCGCTTCCAGGGCGGGCACAATGCCGGGCATACCCTGGTGGTCGATGGGGTGACCTACAAGCTCAGCCTGCTGCCTTCGGGCGTGGTGCGCGGCAAGCCGTCGTTCATCGGCAACGGCGTGGTGGTGGACCCCTGGGCCCTGATCGACGAGATCGAGCGCATCGGCAAGCTCGGGGTGGACATCAACCCCGGCGTTCTGGCGCTCGCCGACAACGCCAGCCTGATCCTCCCCCTGCACCGCGACCTCGACCAGCTGCGCGAGAACGCGAGCGAGGCGGGCAAGATCGGCACCACCGGCCGCGGCATCGGCCCGGCCTATGAGGACAAGGTGGCGCGCCGCGCCATCCGCGTCTGCGACCTCGCCGACCTTGCCGCGCTCGACAACAAGATCGAGCGCCTGCTCACCCACCACAACGCGCTGCGCCGCGGCCTGGGCGTCGCCGAGATCGACGGCGCGCTGCTGAAGGCGGAGCTGCTGGCGGTGAAGGACAAGGTGCTGCCGTTCGCCAAGCCGGTGTGGCTGGAGCTCGACCGCCTGCGCCGCGAGAACAAGCAGATTCTCTTCGAGGGCGCGCAGGGCGCGATGCTCGACGTCGATCACGGCACCTATCCCTTCGTCACCTCGTCCAACACCGTCTCCGGTCAGGCGGCGGCGGGCTCCGGCATGGGGCCGTCGGCGGTGGGGTTCGTCCTCGGCATCGCCAAGGCCTACACCACGCGCGTCGGCTCCGGTCCGTTCCCCACCGAGCTTTTCGACAAGACCGCGGAAATCCTCACCGACCGCGGCCGCGAGTTCGGCACGGTGACCGGGCGGCGGCGGCGCTGCGGCTGGTTCGACGCGGTGGCGGTGCGCCAGGCGCTGAAGACCGGTGGCGTCAAGGGCATCGCGATGACCAAGCTCGACATCCTCGACGGCCAGCCGGAGGTGAAAGTGTGCGTCGCCTACGACCTTTATGGCGAGCGCATCGACCGCCTGCCCGCCTCGATGACCGAGCAGGCCGCGGTGAAGCCGATCTACGAGACCATAGAGGGGTGGAGCGAGAGCACCTTCGGCGCGCGGTCCTGGGCGCAGCTTCCGGCCAACGCGATCAAATACGTCCGCCGCATCGAAGAGCTGATCGAGACCCCGGTGGCGCTGCTCTCCACCAGCCCGGAGCGCGAGGACACCATCCTGGTGCAGGACCCCTTCGCCTCGTAATACGGGTCGGATTGCGCCGCGCCGGGTAAAATGCCACACTCTGATCCCGAGGGGCCAGAACCGCCCCAGGCGATCGAAGGAGCATTGGTCGGATGGCCGAAGGGGCTGCCGCACAGGCCGTGAACCAGATGCCTCCGGCCCCCGGCGGGGACGGGGGCGTCCTGCTCCGCGAGCGCTTCATGGTCTATCCCGGGCGGCCGCTGCCCGAGTTCAACTCCCCCAACGCCATGGCCTATGCGGCGGAGGACCGCCGCAGCGGCCG